>JBBQMJ010000092.1:0-10486 GCA_038328815.1 Fimbriimonadales bacterium
GGGCGCCCGGTCCCTGAAAGACTTCATCGACGGTGTCGACAAAGCCGGCCCTACGAACCCTTGGCAATGCATCGGCATGTACGATGAATAGCGTGGGGCCCCTGCCATCGCTCCCGGCGACGGTCAGCTTGTTGTAGTAAGTCGCCCACGGCATTCGCTGCATCGTGACTTCGATATCTGGATTTTCCGCGTTAAAGCGATTTATGATGTCCAGCATCACCGTGCCGTCCGGCCCGGTAAAGCCATTCCAAAAAGTCACGTGGGCTTTTTTATCGGCGGCGATGCCGCCTGTTAGAATTGCGAGTAGAACTCCAGATGCGAGACCTACAACCGCTAAGGCGAGAAGCAGTGCATGAATATTAAAGCTTCCAGACTTTCGCATTACGCTTGATACCCCGGATTACGACTCCCGCCTGATTTCGACCTACAAAGCACTGCTTAGAGTCATCGACCGTGAGCGTGTCGGTCCAACTTTCACCTGGAGTATCGAGCTTGGGCCACTTAATGACGAGGACTTGCCCGTTCAGGTCCCAGTGTCCGTGGTTCTCTCCTAGACGAGCGACGCCACTGCCTTCCAAGAACAATTCGCCCGTGTCGCCGAAATCAACTTGCTGTGTCCACTCGCCTTCAACGGTTCCCTTCGCGGACGTTTCTAAATCAATGCCCGCGGGCAGGCCGGGGAGCGGCCATCCATCGGGGCCCCAAACAACCTTGCGAATCTGCAGAGTTGGACGGCCCCACACATCTCCATGCCAATGCCTTGTTGAATCGTAATAGTGGTAAGCAAACCAATCACCATCATGGTCAGAAAACATATTGCCGCCACCAGGCGCAAACATGGGCGGGGAGCTTTTGAGGAGATCTGTGTGACCACCTTCCTCCATGCTTCGACCGTCAAATCCTAGGAACGGACCCTTAGGATCCTTTGAGCGCCCGACCATTGTTCGGTAGGTGCTCCGAACTCCTTGCGCGGCAAGACCGTAGGTCACGAATAGGTAGTAATAGCCTTCGTGGTAGCGCAGCATAGGCGCCTCAAGGGGGTTGCCGCGCTCACCTGTATTGCTTGCGACATGGAACGGGATGGCGCCTTCTTTAATCAGCCCAGTCGACGGCTCTATTTCGACCTCGTAGATCCCAGACCAGTAGGAACCGTAGACCATCCATTGTCGGCCGTCTGGCCCCGTTAGGACGTCGGGGTCTATGGCGTTGAAGTTGTCCTTCTCGGCGTGGCTCTCAACCAACATCCCCTTGTCAGTCCAGCCGTTAACCGGATTGTGAGGATCGAAATGCTCGTTTTCGATCATGCCAATAAAGGATGTGTTGGAACCGAATTTTTGGCTAGCGCAATAGTAGATTCGCAGCATATTGCCAATCTTCAGCGGAGCGGGCGCCCAGACGGAATGATGATTAGGCACTGCTGCGGCGAGCCATGCCGGTGAGGCGTTTAAGATTGGGCCATGTTGGTCCCAATGGATGCGATCCTTTGAAGTCCAGATCGGGACAAATTGGTTTCCGCTCGTCGCGACCATTACGTAGCGATCACCGAAAAGGATGACGCTCGGATCATGGACGTCCGCTCCCTGATAGCGAGCATCGTCGAACGGAAACACGGCTCGCGTTTGCAAGCCGTCCGTGTCGACTGGCCTTTCGATTGCGTCTATGGACGATAGAGGAAGCATTAAAATTAGTGAGATCAAGATCACGGATGAGATCCGAGGCTTCATCCGAGTGAGGGAAAACAAGAATCTCATTCCCAACTTCTAAATTTGGTCAAAGCTAATGGACGCCCTAATTCTGAGGACGCTGTTACTTCCCGCCTGGAGGCCTAGCCCCGGCAGGACCGGCTTTTCCAGCCATATCGACAGATTTCGACGAGTCCATCATATTGCTCTTGCCACCCTGACCAGCAGACTGCATCTGTTTCGTTTGAGCATCCCGAGCTTGCGCGGCTCGATTAGCTTCGGCATCGACGGAGTCGGTGCATCCGACCAGAAGTGCTGCGACGGCGAGCGCAGAGAGTGCAAAAAATTTGGATTTGAATTTCATATAAGTTGATGCTTGATTCATCTCGGATGTTGGCCACAAATTAGGGGCATCTTTCGCAAAGCTGGCCCCTCCATGTTTTGGAGGAGCCAGCAATATTCGGCTAATTACAACCCGGTGCAGGGATTGTAGACTTCGCCAGGGACGGTCGCAATGCTCGTTGCTGCGATGTCGACGTGTCCACAGGAGAACCAGAAGTTTGCTCCTGGTCCAGCCAAAGCGATCTGCTGCTTTGAGTCGTGCATGTGGAACGTGTTCGGTTGCCACATGTTCGTAAAGCCGTCGTAGACATAACCTGACAGACCGTAGTTTGCATAGGTAACGGCCGTACGGGGCATAGCCTTGGCATGACCGTCCGAGAAGGCATAGTTACCGGTGTTGTTATACAGGTTGCCTGCCCAAACGATGTCAATTCCGTTGACATAGTGGGGGCCAGCCGTGACTCCCTGGAACGCGAAAGATTGGGGCTGAGCCCAGCCTACGCGGCCGTTGGTTGGTCCCTCTTGATACATGATCAATGAGGCGGGGCTGTCGGCAGCAGTCGTGCTCATTCCCTCAATGCCGCCGTTCACGACGAGGGAAGTGTTTCCGCCGCCTGGAGCGGTGACATAGCTGCTGAAGTTGCCGCCATTGTCCTTAGTTGCCGAGGGACTGGTCAGCATTTCCATGCTCTTGATGTAGGGGAAGATCTCGTGGAATGGATTGTCCTCGATGTCGTCGCCCGGGTAGTTCGGCGTGAACTGGTTGGGGCCCCACGAGCCATTTGCGGCCCAAACATTGTTCGGCGTATCGTTCCAACCTAGGGTGTCGTTGTTGCCAGGAGCGTAATAGTTGCCGCCTGCTGGCAGGGTGTCATCGAAGTCACCCATGTAGATAAGAGTCGCCGTTCCTGTCTGCTTAACGTTTGACAGAGCAGCGGTCTTTTTGGCTGCTGTCTTAGCCTGGGCGAAGACCGGGAAAAGGATGGCGGCGAGAATCGCGATGATTGCGATTACGACGAGGAGTTCTATTAGAGTAAAGGCACGAATTTTTAATGACATTCATCTCACCTATGAGAGCTGCTGACGGTTCATCAAACTTGGGCCGACTTGGTCGGTTCAGTCATCTAGAGGCCACGATGCTCCTTTTCAGACCCGCACCCACAATATAACAACAAAATAGCCAAATGGCAATATAGTTTTTTGTGAAAATGGCGTTTGAACTCAAAATCCGCAAAATTTAGTCAGTTTAGGACTGCTTTCGGCGGCGATTAGGCGCTGGAGCCCGGACCGCGTCTTCTGTCTCGTACTTCAATTTCAAGATCAGGCCCATTTGATAGTTGCCAAATCCTCGGCCGAAAAGGGTGAATCCACCTTTGCATTCGGCATTTGGAGCGTTGCCAATCCGCACCTTGCTCACTTCCCACGGATGGATATTGAGATCCTGGATTTTCACCTTGGAGACGTCTACGCCGTCTATTGTTGAACCTAAATCGCCAACTTGCCACGTCTTGAGCACGCCCCACTGGTTCATGTTGTCGGGGAACCAAGCCGGGTTCATGTGGCCCCGCGTGCCACCGAAATCACCGGGAGACCGATAGGTTCCAATGTCGACGCCGTTCACCCAAACGGTGATGTCGCTCGGATGATCGTTCTTATAGCCAGGCGCCTCAGAACTCACTTCCATAAGCAGTTCCATCGACGTAATTCGCGAATTTAGCGGCAGCGTATTCGGAAATGCGTATTCGACCCATCCGCCGGATGACCAGATAATTTCCGCTTGCGCTCGCTCAGGTAGGAAGAAGGCTAGGGGGCTGTCGATGAGGCCTACAAATTTATCACGTGTGGCAAGTCCGCACGTGGGTTGAACGACGATGTCGGTGTACATCCCAATTGGCAACTCACTTTCTGCGTAAGTCTCGGTATCCAAGCCCTTTGGGGCGAGGTCGACTAATAGTCGTTCGAACACTCTGCGGCAGCGTTTTTGAGTTCCCTGAGGCGCGGCAATGTAGTCGCTCTCTACAACGCCAGCCTCCTCCAGAATCTGTACGTGCTTCGTTACGCTAGGCTGGGTAAGCCCGAGAGCCGTGCTCAGTTCACCAATGTTCATCTCATGCTGCGAGAGAAGGGAGATGATCTTGACTCGCGTGCTTGAGCCTAAGGCGCGAAAGATGGCGACACTTTCGTGTGATGAAAAATCCTTGATGTGGTGGGTCATACGCCGGCCAACTTTGGTTCAAACTGTACCTGATCAGGTTAAGGCCAAACGTGCCCTCCTCACGGTGGGAGATGGCATGTATATGCCTTACTTGGCATATACTCGATTTCGCAAGGCTTTGGTAAGGTTGGTAATAGGATGGTTGTCTCGCACGTCGAATCTGGATTAAGGCCTCTGCCCCTGGAAGCGGTCCGGTTGGGAGACTCTCCGTTTCGTAGGGCGATGGAGGCCAATGGGCGCTACTTGCTGCAGCTTTCCCCGGATCGGCTGCTGCACAATTTCTACTTAAACGCTGGCATCCCAACTAAGGGCGACGCCTATGGTGGCTGGGAGCAGATGGGCATTGCTAGTCATACGCTGGGTCACTACCTTTCGGCCCTAAGCTTGCAATTCGCATCGACAGCTGAGTCCGAATTTTTGGCCCGCAGTAATTACATCGTTGACGTCCTTGCTCAGTGTCAAGTGAGACGTGGCAATGGCTACGTGGGCGGCATCCCGAACGAAGATAGGCTTTGGAGTGAGATTGCCCAAGGAGATATCCGCTCGAAAGGCTTTGATCTTAACGGCTGTTGGGTGCCGTGGTACACATTGCACAAGCTATTCGCTGGACTTCTTGATGCGCATGAGTTGACAGGCAACAAGAAGGCCCTTGAAATTGCCATCACGCTTGCTCAATGGGCCGAAGGACTATTGGCTCCTTTGAGCGACCAAGTGATGCAGACCATGCTTGTGTGCGAATACGGCGGTATGAACGACGTCCTCGCCCGGCTCTTCGAAGTCACGAGCAATGAAGCCCACCTGGCCTTGGCAAAGCGTTTCTTCGATCATGTTGTTTTGGACGCCCTCCTGGATGGACGTGACGAACTTTCGGGCAAGCATGCAAACACGCAGATTCCGAAGATGATCGGCCTCTTACGTATTGGCTTGCTAAGCAACGATTATCGGCTTGTTTCCGCTGCCAAGTTCTTCTGGGATCGGGTCGCGAACCACCACAGCTACGCCATTGGAGGGCACAGCGATCACGAGCATTTTGGCGCTCCTGACATGCTGGCCGATCGCCTCTCGACAGAAACGGCCGAGAGTTGTAATACATACAATATGCTCAAATTGTCGAAGGACCTATTTCGGGCCACCGGCGATTGGAGATACATGGACTTTTACGAGCTTGGACTCGTAAACCACATCCTGGCCTCGCAGGACCCCGAGTCGGGAATGGTTTGCTACTTTGTCAGCCTATTGCCGGGCACTTCTAAGGTCTACAGCACGCCATTTGATTCTTTTTGGTGTTGCGTCGGCACTGGAATCGAAAGCCATGCGAAATATGGCGAGTCTGTCGGCTTCAATCGACCAGGTTGCCTTCTCATTGCGCAATACATTCCGAGCACGATACAAGACTCGGGGACTGGTCTACATCTGGAGATTCATAGCGCTTATCCCCAGGACGGCAAAGTCAGCGTTAGAGTCCTCGGGTCGCTCAATACGGATGTGACCTTGGAATTTCGCAAGCCCTGGTACTGCTGTGAAACACCCGAGGTGGTTCTGAACGGTAAGAACATTGGAAGGACACTATCATTTACACGTGTTTGGCAAGTTGGCGATTTTCTTGAATTCGAGTTCGAGATGCCAATCTTCCTCAAGGCCATGCCTGATCGGCAAAACCGAGTTTCCGTGGGCAGGGGGCCCAATATTTTGGCTGCGATCCTCCCTGGGAACGCGCGATCCGGGACTTATGACGTGGTCCTGAATTCGGGGCAAGAAGTACTTCAACTGGTTCGGGAGGAGGGCGGCGACATATGGCTCGAAGAGACGACCGGTCACGCTGGGTCCAACCTCGTTCCTTTCTGGCAGGCAACACATGAAAAGACTGCGGTCTATTTCGATCTATTTTCCGAGGAAGAATGGGCGGCCGCCGTTGAGTCACGCCAGACGGAGCGCGAGCGCCTGGCGGACATCGAGCGACGCACTGTCGATCATTTTCGTCCCGGAGAAATGCAGTCAGAGCGCGACCATCAATTCTTTGGCGTGAACACGGAAACGGGCGGAGGCGACGAAAGGAAATGGCGACATGCCACAGACGGAGGCTGGTTTGAGTTCCAACTCAACACACGCCCTGGCATCGAAAATAACCTGGTGCTCACCTTTTGGGGAACAGATGGTCCTGGTCGCACATTCCACGTTGCGGTTGATGGACTTCTGGTCAAAACGTTCAGCTTTGACGGGCTTCTCGGCCCGACACTCTATGATGAAGCCATAACACTTGGCCCGACAAAACAGCGGAGCACGATTCGCTTTCAAGCCGAGCCCGGCAACATCGCGGGCGGCCTTTACAGAGCGGCAATATTAACTTCCTGAATCCACATATGCACGAAATTCAAGCCAGCCTTCATCCTGATGAAAACGCCCCCGTCGTCAATCCAAACATCTATGGCCACTTTGCCGAGCATTTGGGCCGGGGAATTTATGAGGGCCTTTGGGTGGGGCTCGATTCAGAAATCCCCAACAGAAAAGGGCTTCGCAAAGACGTGGTTGATGCCCTCAAAGAGCTCTGTATACCAGTGCTTCGGTGGCCTGGCGGATGCTTTGCCGACGAATACCATTGGAAAGATGGCGTTGGACCGCGGGAGTCCCGAAAGCGGGTCTATAACACCCATTGGGGTGGCGTGGTTGAGAACAACCATTTTGGAACGCATGAATTCTTCGAGCTTTGCGAACAGCTGGGGTGCAAAACGTACATCTGCGGCAATGTGGGCAGTGGCGCAGTACAAGAAATGTCGGAATGGGTCGAATACATGACCTCTCCATCCGAGTCTCCGATGGCGGATTGGCGTCGTCAAAATGGCCGTCAGGACCCGTGGAAGATCGATTACTTTGGGGTCGGAAACGAAAGCTGGGGATGCGGTGGGCACATGCGGCCGGAATACTACGCCGACGAATATCGACGGTACAACACCTTTGTCAGGACGTATGGGCCGAACCCCATCGAGCGGATCGCTTGCGGCGCAAACGCGACCGACTACAAGTGGACCGAAGTTCTTATGGAACGTGCCCATCAGCACATGAATGGCCTTTCCCTTCATAACTACACACTGCTCGACGAAAAGTGGCCGCCAAGTGGTTCTTCGACTGAGTTTAGCGAGCAAGAGTGGTTCTCAATCCTCAAGGCAGCTGTCGCCATGGATGATCTGATCGTGAAGCATTCGACGGTTATGGATCAATTTGATGCGGAGCGGCGCGTGGGACTGGTCGTAGACGAGTGGGGTACCTGGTATCCGGAAGAGCCTGCCACGGTGCGGGGGTTCCTCTTCCAGCAAAACACTTTGCGAGACGCCCTGGTTGCCGCGTTGCATTTTCATATCTTCCATCGGCACTCTGCAAGGGTGACCATGGCAAATATTGCCCAAATGGTCAACGTGCTGCAAGCAATGGTTCTAACCGAGGGGCCAGGGATGCTGCGAACGCCTACGTATTGGGTCTTTGAGATCTTTAAGCTGCATCAGGGTGGGCGCCTCGTGCCTATCCATCTCAAGGGGCCCGAAGTTCACGGGTTGCCGGCCGCGAGCGTTAGCGTTACAGAAAAGGATGGTTCGTACACGTTGACCGCAGTAAACATAGACCCCAACGATGGAGCAACAATCGCTATCGATCTAAAGGCCAGGCTGGTGTCCAAGGCGCGAATTCTCACCGCGGCTCAGATGAACAGCCATAACACATTTGATCAACCTAACCATGTGCAACCGGTGGAATTCGTTGGTTACAGTTTGTCGGAATCGAAGCTCCATTTGAATCTTCCTTCTAAATCAATCGTAGCTGTTGATCTTACGTTCTAGGGGTTCAACGGAAGCCAAATGTAATCCATTCAAGTTCAAAGTGGCCTACATCGGCCCCTTAGCATCAACCGTATGGTTGTGGGTTAAAGTGCCGACTTGCCAGGCCACGGTTAACCATTAATACTCCTATTTATTGAGCAAGCGGTAACCGTGACGGGAGAGTCCACGGTGACGATTACTTTCGCGACGAGTGTCGTGATTCTTTCAAGGAGACTCAAATGGGAACAGGATATAAGGATGATGCTATGTTGATCGCCCGAGCAAAGAGGGGGGACTACGATGCCCTCGACGCTCTCATCCGAAAGCATGAGACCAGGGCTTACCAATATGCCTATCGCTTGACCCGCAACGCTGAGGAGGCTTCAGACGTGGTCGCGGAAGCGTTCGTGCGTGTTTACAATGCGATCCATAACTTCAAAGGCTACAGCGCGTTCACTACTTGGCTGTATAGAATCCTTACAAATTGCTTCCTGGATATCCGAAAGAAGGAACGTAGCAGACCCTGCACAAGCTTAGAGACCTCCTCAGCTGACGGCGATCTAGAGCGTCAAATCGAATATCGCGGCAGAAGCCCGTTTGAGGAAACGGAGCGCAAGGAAAAGGAAACGACAATGCAAGCCGCCGTAGCAAATCTGCCCGATTACCAGCGCGCAATCATCCTGATGTATCACATCGAGATGATGTCCTACGAGGATATGGCTAAGGTTCTCGACCTCCCAATCGGAACGGTAAAGAGCCGTCTCAACAGAGCTCGGCATTCGCTAAGAGATTCGCTCAAGGATCAAAAGGAACTCTTCTCATTGATCTAAGTGGTGCTTCGGCGGCTTACTAGGCGGTCAGCCAGGATACCAACCAGGATGACGGTCCCAACCACGGCAAAATTCAGGGAGCTTGGAATGCCGAGCAGGTTCACAAGGTTTTGAAGAACCTGGAGCAATGCGGTTCCGAGTAACACGCCGATGATCGAGCCCTCGCCTCCGCGCAGGGAGCAGCCGCCAAGGACGGCCGCTGCGATGCCGTACAGTTCGTAACCTTGGCCATGAGCCGAAGGAGAAATCGAGTTCGTATAGAAGGCAAATAGAATCGCTGAGATCCCGGTTAGAAGACCAGCAATGATATAGGCACCAGCAATCACGCGGCGAGTTTCGATCCCGGAATAGCGGGATGCCTCCTCGTTTCGACCAACGGCATACAAATACCTTCCATAGACCGATCGGTGCAGCATGACACCGAAGACTACGGCAATGACGAGTAGAAAGATGAACTGAATCGGTACGCCAAAGACTTGAGTCGTCGTGATGTCTTTCAAGGTTTCGAAACCTTTGGCATCGCCAAAACCCTTGGTCTCATCGTTTGCAATGAACTGAGACAGGCCGCGATAGATCATAAGCCCGCATAGAGTCACTATAAATGGCTGCATCCGAGCTTTCGTAATGAGGAAGCCGTGGATGGTGCCAAGGCCCACGCCGACTCCCAATATGGCGAGAACCGCCACTGGCCATGGCCAGTGTTTATCAACTAGGGCTATCGAAAGAAGGACGCCTAGGATCGCAAACATTGAGCCCGCGGAAAGGTCGATGCCGGCTGTTATGATGACGATTGCGGCCCCAATGCTGAAGATGCCGTACATTCCGACCAGGCGCGCCAAGTTTGTTAGGTTTTCGGCGCTCAGAAATCGATGATTCATCGTGCCGGCGACCACGAATAGCACGACTAGAAGGGCAAAAATTCCTAGTTCTCTGCCAAAGCGCTTAAGCACTCGCCACCGCCAGCCGCATGATCGCTTCTTCCGAGGCGTCCTTGCCCTCAAGAATCCCCGAGACCTTGCCTTCGTGCATTACTACCACGCGATCACTAATACCAATTACTTCCTCCATGTCGCTGCTAATCACAAGGATGGCGACGCCCTGCTCTGCAAGGTCCTTCATCAGGGCGTAGATTTCGGATCTAGCGCCAACATCGATCCCTCGCGTCGGCTCATCGAAGACAAGGCATTTTGGTTTGAGGGACAGCCATTTAGCAAGCACTACTTTTTGCTGATTGCCGCCGCTTAATCCGCTGACCGGGGACTCAACGGTCGGCGCTTTGATTCGAAGTTGGTCGCGCATGGATTCTGATACAACGCGCTCCTTCGACCTCTGGACGAGTCCTCCAGAAGCATAGTCTGGAAGGGCTGGCAAAGTGATGTTCTCACGAATCGCCATGGCCGTTATCAGGCCCTCATTTCTCCTATCCTCGGGCGCTAGAAACAATCCTAGGCGAATGGAGTGATGCGGCGAATTAGCTGGCACCGCTTGGCCGTCTAACACGACTTTGCCTGCAACAGAACCGGACACTCCGAAGATAGCTTGGGCAACCTCTGTTCGGCCCGCTCCAACAAGTCCGGCAATACCGACTATTTCACCTTTGCCGACAGTGAA
>JBBQMJ010000093.1:0-10353 GCA_038328815.1 Fimbriimonadales bacterium
TCGGAGCCATACATCACCATCCGTCCCCGTATCGGGTCATACGAGATGCTGGCGGAAAATGCGTTCGTACCGGGAGTCGAGCCGCCGATCGGCCAAAAGGCCTTGCCATCCCACTCCAGAGTCTGGGGGGTCCACATGCCTTCCGCACCATCGAGCGTGACAAGCATCATCCGGTCACGTTTGGAGTCGTACGCGAACGCGATGTCCTGGGACTTGTAATTGTCTACTGCAAACATTTTCGTGGCAGCACCCCCCGAGAGGCTATATAGCGCCCCCGATTTTCCTCGCGCATCCGTCGGACCGTACACTTCCATTGTCGACCGCTTGCTGTCGTAAGCGGCTTTGTGACCAGCGGGGGCGAAAGAAGCCGTTCCAAGCAAGGTCCAGGCCTTGCCATCCCATGACCAAATGTCGCCATATGGGTGTATGTGCTGATCGAGAAGCGAAACGCCGCCATAGAGAATAGTCGAGGCAGTCTTTTCGTCGTAGGCTAGGGAGAAGTGGCCACGAACGGGAGGAGCGTCGGTCGCGGCCTGGCGCGGACCTAAAGCGAGGATTGAAGCAAAAGCAAGATAGGCAAGCATGGAGACTCCCAGGTCAGACCTGAACTGACCTGGGATTTCGACGCGTTCTAGACGAAATGGTTACCTACTTCGTAGCAGAGCAAGCCGCCTCGAGAAATGGGTAATCGGTGTACCCTTCCTCGCCTTGCGTGTAGAACGTATTGCGGTTAGGCTCGTTCAAGGGGGCTCCACTCCGGAAGCGCTCGACTAGATCCGGGTTGGCAATTGAAAGAACGCCAAAGGCCACTAGATCCGCAGCTCCTGACTGAACCACTTCGGTTGCGCTGGCGAAGTCGTAACCACCGTTGACAATGATTGTTCCGCTATAAAGCTTTCTAAATAGCGGGAGCAATGGCGTCGACTCGACTCCCGCCCATCGGTCTGTTCCTTCTCGGCCTTCCAGGACGTGAATGTAAACAGGGTTCAGCTTCTCCATTTCGGAAATGAGATAAGTAAAAAGCGCCGCCCGGTCAGAATCGTCGCCGCCTCCCGACTTCCCGTTGGGAGAAAACCGAATGCCTGTTCGCGCCGAGCCAAAGACGTCTATCACGGCTCTTGTAACTTCGAGAGCGAATCGGCATCGATTCTCGATCGAACCGCCATACTCGTCTGTCCGAAGATTGACCTTGTCGTAGAGGAACTGTTCGATGAGGTAGCCGTTTGCGCCATGAATCTCGACGCCGTCAAAGCCGGCTTCCTTTGCAAGTCGAGCCCCACGGACATATTGCTCAATGACGCCCGGAATCTCTGAAAGCTCGAGAGCCCGAGGAGCTATGTAGTCCAGCATCCCATCGCCGGTAAACACTTGGCCGTTGGGCTTCACGTCCGATGACGAAACGGGGAGCTCGCCGTTAGGCTGAAAGTATGGGTGGGAAATACGGCCGACATGCCACAACTGGCAGAAGATCTTCCCACCCTTGGCATGAACTGCGTCAGTGACAAGCCTCCACCCTTCGACCTGCTCACCGGTGATGATGCCTGGCGTGTCGGTATATCCGAACCCATGCTCGCAGACCGAAGTGGCCTCCGAAACAATCAGCCCGATGGAGGACCGCTGCGCGTAATAAGTGGCATTAAGGGCACGAGGAACGCGGCCCTTCGCGGCGCGGCTACGGGTGAGGGGGGCCATTACAACGCGGTTTCGGAGTTCAATCGGGCCAAGCTGGTAGGAGTCAAAGAGGGTTCGAGCCGAGTCAGTCATTGATGACTACTACTCGGTTCACCCTTCCTAAATCGCGCTCGCTAACGGCCGGTTCTCAGGCGAAAGCTACTTCGAGAAAACGGTGTGAAGCAGCTCTCGCCAGTCCCCGTCGAGCTTTGCCTCAACCTTGTAACCGAGCTTCGTTTCCGAAAACTTCTCATACGTGGCTCGGATCGGAGCGCCGCCTTGGCCGGGCTTGCTTTCCAAAACTAGCTTGTTATCGGCCAACGAGCCAACGAGCTCATTTGGCGCTGCGGCCGTGTTATTGAACCACCAGGCATGGAACTTCTGATCAGTCGGATCGAAGGTCAAGAGGTGACGGACATCGGATAGCTTGCCGCTTTGCAGCGTCGTCGTGATAACGTCTTCCAAATACTTGCCACCAATCGCCCCGTGAATTTGGGCAACGGCATCCAACTCCGTAGGGGTCGGCGCATTAAAGATATGCTTGCCCTTCCAATCACCCTCCATGAAAGCCACCAGTTTCATGGCGTCGGCGGTCTTCATGTCATGCGGTTGGGCGAAGGCTCCAACGCAAAGGCAAAGGGCAATTAATGTGATCAGTGATTTCATAAAGAAGTCCTCCGAGTGGTCTGTTTCGGTTTGTACCCTAAGGCCCACGAAGGCATTGCCTAAATGTACTTGCGAGCGTTTGCAATCGACCGAGGAACCGCAGTGAACGGATCTTCATCACCTTCGAATTCAACGCTAAGCCACCCATCAAAACCGACGGCTTTGAGTTCCAGAATGCATTGTTCGAGGTTGACGAGTCCCTCTCCCACGGCAGCTCCGACATACTTCTGGCCATTCAATGCAATGAACGGCCCGTCACCTTCGGCAAAATCCTTAAAGTGCACCATGTTTGCGTAGCGCGCGACTTCCCTAATTGCCTCGTGGCTTGGCTGATTGACAAGCAGGAAGTTGCCCGTGTCTGGATTCGCGCCTAACGCATCGACACCACTCTTGGCCCTAACATCCTCAATGAGTCCCTTTACCTGATCACCGCGTCCGGCAAGGCTCCCATGGTTCTCAAGCGCAAGCTTCACATACTTCGAATCCGCATAAATTGACGCTTCACTGAGTCCATCCACGATCCAAGCCCTGGCCTGGTCGAAAGTGATCCCTTCAGCGACGTCACCAGCAAACACTCGGACTACTTTTGCGCCATATCGGTTGGCTTCATCGACTCCAAATTTGATGCGATCGACTTGTGCCGCGCGCTCTTCGGCCGTCAACTTCGCAAAGTTGTTGGCGACGGAAAATATTGGGATAGGAAGTCTCGTTTCGTCAAGGGCATTTTGCGCCTCAATGCGCTCCCGCTCAATGTCCTTGTAAAAGAAGTCCAACAACTCAACGCCATCTGCCCCAGCCGTTTTGGCCTCGCGGATAAATCCTGGGATATCGAGACGGCCCTCTTTCCATGAGCGGAAGTAGCTCCACATGCTTACTGCGATCTTCATCGGAAGGAAGCTACCCGTTTGAGCGTCCAATGTGAAAGTTGTAGTACAACTACTACCACAAGCAAACCACCATGGCAGATCAGAAATTATTGGAAGTGGGTTCCCAAGCTCCGGCCTTTACCCTTCAGGCGGCAAGCGGCAGGCTTAGCCTAAGCGAACTGGTTAGTGAGCACAATTTGCTGATCTATTTCGTTCGTGAATTCGGGTGCCACACCTGCATGGAGCATGCGTTGACTTTGGCAAAGCTCCAGGCGGAACTAAGCCTTACAGGCACGCGAACGATCATGATTGGTGGCGGCAATTACGATGCAGCTCAGAAAGTGGCCAAGCGATATAAGCTTCCCTTCCCGGTATTTGGTGACCCAGATAGGTCCATCTACCATAAATATAACTTGGATAAATCGATGCTCATTGTCCAAAAGAGCGGCACCGTCCTGGTCGACAAGGCAGGAACAATCCGTTATATTCACCGCTCAACAAATCCAGGGGCGAGTCTCAATAAAGTCGAAATTCTCTTAGCGGCCGACAGCCTAGTTCAAAAGAAATAGGGCCTCGGCGTTACAAATTTCTAAAGAGGATTCCCCAGCAATATCGCTAGCAGAGAGGACCTTGGCGTAAACTTTGGAAACTCCATGAAGACATCACGATCCCTTCTTACACTCGCCCTTGCGTCTAGCGTGCTATGCCTTGCTCAAGCCGATCATTGGCGCTTTGTCGTCACAGGCGATTCGCGATCTGACCCTACGAATCCGAGGGTCGGCATGGATCACAACGGCGTTAACACACTGATACTAGGAGAGATCGCAAGCGCAATCATCAAGGAAAAGGCGAAGTTTGTTACGTTTTCAGGAGACCTTGTGCTTGGAAGCAAGAACGACGCGGAGGTTGAGTCGCAGCTAAAGACGTGGCTCGGTGTGATGCAGCCGGTCTATAACGCAGGAATAAAGGTCTTCGCAGTGCGGGGAAATCACGAATCGTACAGTCAACATCCAACGGAGCCGTGGCTGAAAGTGATGGCGGGCAAGTACGCGATGCCAAACAATGGCCCGAAGGGAGAAAAGGACTTAACCTTCAGCGTCGTTTACAAGAATGCATTGATTGTCGGCTTCGATCAGTTTCAGACTGACAAGGCTCGCGTTAATCAGCCTTGGCTGGATTCAGTTCTGAAAAAGAATCCTAAGCAGCACCTATTTGTCATGGCACATGAAATGGCCTTTCGGGCCGGTGAGCACACTGACAATATGGACAATGACGCCCCTGCCCGCGACAAGTTCTGGCATAGCTTGGCCAATGCGGGTGGTAGGACCTATTTCTCCGGCCACGACCACCTTTACGACCACACCGCGTTCAGTGCACCTGGCTGGCCGGCAAACAAGTCGATCCACCAATACGTCCTGGGTACGGCCGGCGCCCCGTTCTATCACAAGAACGACCATGATGGAGCGAACGGGGATTGGCTTCAAACCCCAATCAAGCATATCGAAGATGAGTTTGGCTATGCCGTTGTGGACGTGGACGGACCCAAGGTAACTATTACCTTCAAGACACGTAAGTCTCCAGGCGTTTACACGGCTGCCGACACGTGGAGTTACATCGTTCCAATTCGCGCAGCGGCAAAGAAGAAAACGTCTTAGCGGGCAATGCCGAGCAAGCTGCTCAGCGGTGTAAAGAATAGTGTACAGGCGATAACGCCCCCGGCGCAGATAACACAAGCGCTGGCTAGGCCTAGATTCATCGTGCCACTGCGAACAGGCGCATCATCATCCGCAACGAAGGCGGCACGTGCGATTCCCAAATAGTAGTAGATGCTTAGGATTGAATTGACGGCGAGAACAATCGCAAGTGGCGTCAGGCCCGCCCGAACCGCGTCTGTGAAGATCAAGAACTTGCCGACGAATCCAGCCATAGGAGGCACGCCTACCAGCGAGGCCATAAAGATCACCAAAGACCAGGCCGCGAGCGGTGAGCGCTTCCACAGGCCGTTCAGGCTCTCGATCCCTGTGATCTCTTTGCCGCTCTTGGCGGACAACGAAATTACAGCGAAGGCGCCGATTGTCATCAGGCTGTAACTTAGTAGGTAGAAGACGACAGTGTTGATGCCCGCATAAGGTTGGTTTTTGAAGTGCGCCAGCACGGCGACCAAAATGTAGCCCGCATGCGCAATGGAGGAATATCCGAGAATCCGCTTGACATCCTTTTGAACGAGGGCCACGAGGTTGCCAACCGTCATTGTTAGAATGGCCACCCAGAATAGAACAGGCATCCAGTAGTGGGCAAGGGCCTCGGTGCCGTCGAGAACTCTCCAAAGGGCGCCTATAGCGCCGATCTTAGAACCAGCAGCCATAAAGGCGGTTACGTTGGTCGGCGCGCCTTGATAAACGTCCGGCGTCCACTGGTGAAACGGTACAAACGCGCTCTTAAAACTCAGACCAATCAGCATCATCGCCATGCCGAATAGCAGCAACCCGTGCATGCTTGCATCGCCTGTCTTCCAAGCCGCAGTGACTGCGCTGAGGTGCACGCTGCCCGTAGCGCCGTAAACGAAGGCAATGCCGTATAGAAGAAACCCGCTTGCGAACGCGCCGAGCAAAAAGTATTTGAGGGCCGACTCTTCTGAGTTCTCTTCGCTCCGACTCATTCCGGCCATGACGTAAAGGGCTATCGAAAGCACCTCTAGGCCAAGGAAAATCATAAGAAGGTTCTGCGTCGAGACCATGATCATGGCGCCACAGGTCGACCACATGACGAGGGGGTAGAACTCACCAAACGGCACGCGCTTCTCACGCAGATATCCATCACTAAATAGGATGCTTAGGCCAGCCGCTAGAATCAACAGAACTTGCATGGCGATCGCGAATGGATCGCTGACGACCATACCGCCGAAGGTCTCGCCAAGGCCGTTCGGGCCGACGTTGAACAGCAGGGCTCCACCAGCAATAATCAACCCGCTCAAGCACACGCTAACAATGAGGTTGTTATTTCGCTTGGGTGTGAGCATCTCGACAACAAGGGCGAGGCCACCGGTTATCGCCACGATGATCACGGGCAGGATGGCGTACCAGTCGATGTGCGGTATGGGGAAATTGAAGAGATCAGACATTGACTTTTGTTTTGGCCTGGCGCTCCAGCGCCTCGGAGATTGAACCGGTAATTGTCGCCAGGAGGATGTCCGAATCGGGATCGGCGCTCGCCAATAACCCTTCGCGGATACCTCGCATCTGAGAGACCGTGACTCCAGTTGTAGGACTATCCCATGCGAAAGCGTGAGCGGGTAGGTCGCTTACGAAATCGAAATAGACTTCGCTATCGCCAGCAACAAAGATGAGGTTGAACTTAGCCTCTGCGGCTGTGGCGAGAAGCTCACGATCGCGCTCCAAATAGTAGCCGCCGTATTGCATCGGCGTGCACCAACGAGGCGACGCACCATGCAGCCGATATAGAATGCCGTCGGCGCCCCTTGCGAGAACACTTGCAATTGTTGACTTGACTTCTTCTGTCAAAGCGTCCAATGTCTTCGAGCCGCTCTCGGGATCGCCCTTCAAAATCGCGTTTAAATCCAGACCACGCTCGATAGCCAACCCAAAGGGGTTAGTGATTTCGGCCAACGCCATCATTTCGTCATCTGCGATGAGAGCCTGATTTGGCAGCCGAACCGTGATACCAGAGGGAGCCTGGTCTGGGCAGGGCCAGCTAATGATCGGCTTACGGTCAGGAGCAATTCCTGCCTGAAGAAGCCTCAGCCTTTCGCGGTCCGTCAACGAACCACTCCTCCGGACTCCGTGTCCCTAAGTGGCTTGGTGCTGGCCTGAAGCTCCGTAGCAGGAACGGTGAATCGAGTGTGTTGGTTGGCGGGAGCAATCTGCGCCACGGTTGGCTTCACGTCAAGTACGTCATCGTCCTCGCGTTTGCCTACCCTTACCAAACTTCCCCGAGTTTCCGGGTTGTTTGAGGTGTCGATCTCCATCGACATATCTTTCCAAACCGGCCTTTGACCCTTAGGATTAATGGCCATCATCCTGGTTGCACCAACGCTGGCTTCCATGGGCGCAAGGAATGTGTTCGGGTAAAAGCCACCCCAGAAGATCAAGACGACAAAGATACCAACCATTGCAATCTCCCAAGGCTTCAGATCCTTGAGTCTTCTGTTCTCCGGATTTTCGTTCTTACCGTAGAACACCTTCTGAAACATATAAAGCAGATAGACGGCGGCGAGGATAACGCCAGAGCCGGCGACCACGGCGTAAGTAATGTTCAACCCGTAGAGGTTGTTGAATGCGGTCTCAAACGCGCCCATCATGGCAAGGAACTCGCCAATGAATCCGTTCGTCCCTGGTAGCCCAACGCTGGAAAGCATGATGATTAGGAACAGGGCTGCGTATATCGGCATCTGCGCCTTCAAGCCTCCGAAGTCCTTGAACAAGCGCGTATGTCTGCGCTCGTAGATTAGGCCCACCATAAGGAACAAAGCGCCTGTGCTGACTCCGTGGTTGAGCTGCTGCATTGCCCCGCCCATGATCCCACTGTGGTTCAGCGAGAACACCCCGAGAAGGACGAACCCCATGTGAGCGACGGACGAGTATGCAATGAGTTTCTTGAGGTCTGGCTGTACCGCTGCAACAACCGCACCGTAAATGATGCCAATGATGGCAAGCGTCGTTAGTATCGGAATCTGGTGCGTGATTGTATCGGGGAACAGCGTCAGACAGAATCGCAGGAACCCGTAAGTTCCCATTTTAAGCAAGACGCCGGCAAGGATGATCGAACCTGCGGTTGGCGCTTCAACGTGGGCGTCGGGCAACCACGTGTGGAAGGGAAATGCCGGACATTTCACTAAAAATGCGGTCGCAAACGACCAAAACACCCAGGGTTCCAACTGAAGGGCGTTAGCCCATAGCCCGCCATGCGCAACCGTCTGTTGAATGTCCAGGATGGAAAAGCTCGGCTTACCGGTGGCATCCATGTTCAGCATGTACAAGGCGATCATGCCGATCAACATGAAAATTGAACCTGCAAAGGTGAAGATGAAAAACTTGATTGACGCGTACGCCCTTCGCTCGCCACCCCAAATCGAAATCAGGAAGTACATCGGAATGAGCGAGAACTCAAAGAACGTGTAGAAGACGATCATGTCGAGCGCAACAAAGACGCCGAGCATGGCGGTCTCGAGGACCAGCATGAAGATCATGTAGTCTCGCACGCGAACATTTACGTAGGAGCTGAACCAAATCGAGATGACGCTCAGGAAGGTTGTGAGCATCACCAGCCAAATGGAAAGTCCATCCACGCCCACGCTGTAATTGATGCCAACCGACGGTATCCAAGATACAAACTCACGATGTTGGAAATGGAACGTGTGCGGCGAAAAGCCCTTAAGCAGCGCTAAGGATAAGCCGAATGTGACGATGCTCACCCCAAGGGCAAACCAGCGAATGACTTGCAAGCGCTCTTTAGGAATGAACGCGAGGAGCAGGGCGCCTATTAATGGAGCGAAGATTATGAGTGAAAGCAGGCCCATTAGCGGCCACCTCCCATCTCAATGACGGCATAGACAAGAAGTGCAAGCCCTCCAAAGAGCATCATCAGCGCGTATCCTCTGATGAAGCCAGTCTGAGCTCTCCTAAACAGTCCGCCAACTTGCCCAGCAAGCCAAGCCGAGCCGTTCACAATACGGTCGATAATTCCGACATCGACGCCCTTCCATAAAACCTGCCCTACCTCGTTGCCGCCATCAACAGCAGCGCTCATCATCGCATGGTCATAGCCGAACTGATTCTGGGCAGAGAGTCGGAATCGGCTCCATCGGGACAGGTCCCAACCTTCGCGAGAAGGCAAACCTCTCCAATAAATCAATAGGCCGCAGAAAATGCCCACACTGGCGGCCATGATCGAAAGCTGCATGAGATTCATCTGGAACGGCACGAAGTTGCCCGTATGAAACTCTGATCGCCTTTGTAACTCGGGGTAAAGCCATTTTTCGAAAGTTTCGTTCTTCTCAAGAAAGTAGCCAGCAACCGCCGATGGAATTGCAAGAAGTACGAGAGGCAACCACATACTAAGCGGGACCTCTTTAGGAGTGTGGTTCTCGTCAAGCTCGTGATGGTGCTCATGGGGTGCCGCCGAGTCCTGCGCTGCGATTTCGGCGTCCGAGTAGAAGAACCCATGAACGTCCTCGCCATGGTGAGCGTGGCTTTCATGGGCATGATCGGCATGAGTGTGTGCCTCATGGCTCTCGGCGTGGGCCGGTATCTCGCGCCAGCGTTCGCTCTTCCCGAAGAATGTGAGCATGGCGAGCCGTGTCATATACCACGCTGTTAGCATCGCGGTGAACAGGGCAAGCCAGCCTGAGTAAACCGCCAATTCCATGCTCACGATGCGCCCGTTAATAATCGGCTGCAAGGCAATATCATCACGCACCAGGGCGGCATTGAGAATTGCTTCCTTGCTGAAGAATCCGGAAAGAAGTGGGACGCCGCAGATAGCAGCTGTACCAATCATCATCGTCCAAAACGTAATCGGCAGGTACTTCCGCAAATTTCCGTAATTGCGCATATCCTGGTTGTGCGCCATGGCGTGGATCACGGCTCCGGCACCAAGGAACAAGAGAGCCTTGAAGAAGGCGTGCGTCAAAACGTGGAACATGCCCGCCCAATATGCCCCGGCTCCGCAGGCGACGAACATGAATCCGAGTTGCGAGACCGTCGAGTAAGCGAGCACCTTCTTGATGTCCGTTTGTCCAAAGGCCACTAGAGCTGCAAAGCAAGCCGTGAATGCTCCGACAGCCGCAATGATGGCGCTTGCCGTATACGAAGCTTCAAAGATCAGGTGCATCCTGTTGAGCAGGAAGACGCCGGAGGTAACCATCGTAGCCGCATGGATGAGCGCGGAAACTGGAGTTGGACCTGCCATCGCATCGGGCAACCATAAGTAAAGAGGGAACTGGGCGGACTTGCCGCAAGCTCCAACAAACAGAAGCAGGGCGATTGCCGTTACGATCGACCCGTGCCCTTCAAACACTGAGATGTTGGCCGAGATCACGTCATAGCTCAGCAGCCGATCGCTCTTCATCGGAAGGACATCCCAATATCCAACCATCACAGCGACGATCATAAAGAGCCCCAGAGTTAAGCCC
>JBBQMJ010000094.1:0-10346 GCA_038328815.1 Fimbriimonadales bacterium
AAGGGCCCTACCGGTTTAACGGTAGGGCCTTTTTACGTGCATACGTATTCACTAACCCTTACTAATAAATAATGCGTTAGAACACGCAAGAACTCGTTCTAGGTTGGTATCTCTGTGCATGTATCATTTCTGTAATGGTCACGGCGCAACCGCCTGTTCGGTACGAAGTAATCGCGAAGTCCATGGCATTTGACCATGAAATGTTTAGCCACGGCGATATCATCGATGAGGTGCAGTTCGGAGCGCGAGTCTATCAACTCCTACGGGCCGGACTTATCAAAAGGCTTCCAGCCAGCGTTACCGCCCCATCAGACATCAACCCAGAAGCTTCATCAGCGCTTCCGGATGCAGATTAAGATTTGCTATCCCTGCAATTCCCATAATTACGCCACCGACGGCGGGCGCCATTGCGATTCCATACATCCATTTCTTCTGCGTCAGCGAAGTGATCGCAAAGAGCGACACAGCGATAGCCAAAGAGGCATCTTCTAAATCGAATTGGTCGTGGCGGCCGTGCAAGACTTCGTATTCCTTGTCGAAATCTTTGGCCTCCTTCTGAACCTTGTCCTTGCCTTCCTTTTCATGAGCCGCTCCCTTAGAATAGGCGATGAACTGGGCCTGATACTGCGCTTGTGCTGGACCCGCCGCAACCCCTTGCAGTTTTAATTGATCAGCGGTCGACTGGTAAACGTCTTGCCTGATGTTCTTAGCCTGATAGTAATTCCAAGAGTCGATTGACTTTGACTGCGCCTTTTGCATTTCGAGGACGATATTTTCGTCTTTGATTTTGCAGACACCCATAAAGGTGGCGATCAAGGCGATCGTGATCGCAACTAGGGAATTGAGTTTGAGCTTTGACCTGTCGTCTTCAAGTTCGAGCTCTTCACGCCTTTCCTTTTCCTCAAGTAAATCCTTAGGATCGATGTCCATTGGACAAGTTATTTACCACAACGCAGGTTACGGAAACACAGTCCCGCGCAAAGGGAAGCGGGTGGGAACGGCCCCTTGCAATGCCGACCCACCCTTAGCGGAAGGGAAGTCTTATTTTATCGATCGGCAATCGTGACGAGCTTTCCGTCACGCTGTTCTACGCTGAGGTGCGAGTCCGCAAGTGCATCCATCGTTGCCTTTAAAGGCTCGGTTGCAACGAAAGACCAGTGGACGACCTGCTTTGTGTCTGAAACCTCAAGAAGTACCGGACGCTGGTAATAACCGGCGACCGCTTTGGCAAAAGTTACGAGATCGCCCTGTCCAACTCGCTCCGTATTGGCCACGCGGCCAGGCAGTGCAACGAAGTGCTGCGTCGGATCGCCTTGAACGGTGACGCACATCGCCGCTGCGTTCAACTGTTGGTTTACAAGCGGGGTGGAACTCTGTTCGCCCGACTTAGCCAGAAGGCGCTTTAGGACCTTGCCATCGGATTCAATGGTCAACGTGCGTTCCGTTGACGGATTGATTTCTACGAGGACAGAGTTCGGCTGGGCTTTGAAATCGATATGGCTTGAACCGGCTACTTGCTTTTGTGGCTCACCAGCAATAATTCCGGCTGCCCCTTTGGTTCCAAGGTGCGGAATTGAGTAGACGGCGCCCACGATAGCGGCAAGACCGATTGCGCCGAGGGACAGGTTGCGCCAGAGGCCAGTAAAGCCGGTGGAGGCTGTGCGCTTCTGCTCATAAATATGGCGATCAAGCCTGGTTGCAATTGTCTCGTGCAAATCGGCTGGAACTGGAATATCTTCAAGCTTGAGATCGCTCAGTTGGCCAAGGGTGCGCTCAAAGTGGCGATACTCACCCTTCAACTCGCTGTCGGTGTTAAACTGCCTTTCCAGAGACTGCTTGAGTCCTTGCTCAAGCGTCCCTTCAAAGTAGGAAGAAAAGAATTCTCTGGCTTTGTCGTTATTCATTTTGCGGGCGCCCTGGTGAGGGCTGACAATTTCGAACCATGCTGTCGTTTACCGAGTTGTCGATCTACGCCAAGTAGCTCTCCCCACTTGCCATTTCCTGTTTTCCCTGTTCCAAGTGAACAGTTGGCTAAACCTGGGTACTTTGACTTCATCAAAGCTTGAAAAGTTCCTCATCCTTCAAAAGCAATTCTCTTAAGGATATTCTCGCGCGGTTTAGGCGGCTCTTGACCGTTCCAATCGGCAGGTCTAGTGCGGCCGAAATCTCCTCGTAGGACATCATTTCCGCGTGGTACATGACAATCATCGCACGCTGATATTCAGGAAGCTGCGCTACCGCCTCTTCAATGCTGCGCGCTCTTTCGTTACGCTCGGTTTCTTCTAGCGGCGTGGGACCCGGTGCTTCCACCTGTCGCTCCAACTCTCCATCAGCCGTCTGAATAACTGATTCCAATTGGGATGTCGGCCGGCTCCTATCCTTCTTCCGTTGATCGAGGAAGCAGTTCGTAAGAATGCGATAAAGCCACGTGCTGAAGGCGCTCTGGCCCTTGAAGTTCTGCAATGCGTTGTAGACGCGGACAAAGGCATCAGCGACCACATCAGAGGCTTCCTCCTCGTTTCTGGTCAAACGAAAAGCGTATTGGTATGCACGGGCTTCGTGCTTTTGAATCAGGGTATCGAACGCGCTACGGTCACCTTGTTGGGACCGCTGGATCAACATATCGTCGTCCAGATAGCGTTCACTCATGGTCTATTTAGTCACGCGATCTTCTGCGCGTTTTGGTTTTTCGACTGCAATATCAACAGCTTGGAGCTCTTCTGCGGAAAGATTTCTATCAGATTTTCCATCCACCAACGTTTTGCAGTACACGCGGCAGTCTGAGCGGCCAATTAGGCTATTCAAGACGGCGCCGTCTCCTTCGTCATCATATATTGCCAGCGCAAAGCTTTGAGCTCCGCCCACATCGTCGAACGCATCATAGCGGACGAAGCCGAGGTGCCTTTTCGTTCGGCGCATCTTAGCTTCAAGTTCTCGGGTTCTCCCTTCAACCTTTTCTACTTCAGATTGCAGCCTCAAGCGTTCCGTCAAGTGGTCATGAAGCAATAATTCTAAGGTCTCGCCCCGAGTGCCATCCAGAAGGTCCCGGAACCGGCTCTTGACCTTGTTAAGGTCTCTTTGCGCCTTAATGAGTAAGCCTCCTAGAGCCACGATGGCAATCAGGAGGAACAAAATCAACTCACCGGCGTGTTGAGTTAAGCTAGTAAGGATACTGTTCATGGTGATGGATGCCGACGCTTAACTTAGGGCAGGTCTCAAGTATAGCGGACAGTTTGAAATCTCTGGGAGAGCGGTAAAGGGTCAAACTAGGAATGATGGAAGTACAAACAATGCAAGACAAAGCGATTGTGGCGCCGGAATCGCATCGAATTTCAAAGCGACTGGTGACCGGATTTGGCTTTGGACTTATTTTGGTACTGATCCTCGCGGTTTACTCTTATTTTTCATTTAAGATGGTGGTCGTGTCTGGAGAGTCCATGCTTCCAACCTTCACCAGCGGGACTAGGCTGCTTGTTGGAAATGCATATTGGCTTGTGGGTCCGGTAAAGGATAAGGACATTGTCGTGATCAAAGACAACAATCCGACGGGCTACATCATCAAGCGAGTTTATAAGTCTGCGGGTGAAGTTGTCGATTGGTATAACGTCCCCAAAAACTGGTCATTAGAGCAAGGCGAGTATAAAGTGCCTGCCGACCACGTCTATGTCCTAGGCGACAACAGAGCCGTTTCGGAAGACAGCAGGTTCTTTGGGGCCGTAGAGTCGTCGCGGATCTTAGGAAAAGTAGTTCTGCGCAAGTAAGATCGAATTGAAGAAATTTCCAAGCGGGCAATACGGCAGGCAGCGAATGCAGTTCTATCCGGCGCCGTTCAGGGCTCCTCTGAGAGCGTTCGTGTCGTTAGTTTTTCCTTGGCAAGGCTGCAAAGTGCTGGTATGCGATATTGAGGGCCGTGGCTGGTGCATACCAAGCGGCCGCGTTGAACCAGCTGAAACTTCCCTTGAGGCTGCTATCCGCGAGGCCCGAGAAGAGGGTGGAGCTGAGCTCTGCGATTGCCAATACATCGGCTGCTACCAAATATTTGAACGGCACGAGGTTCGCTGGGGCGACTGCTTTGTCGCAAGGGTTGAGTCCCTGGGCGAAATCGGGATGAAGGAAGAGTCCTTCGGCGCCAAGCTTGTCGATCTCGACGAGCTTCCCGAGATCTACCACCTCTGGAACCCTTTGACCGAATTGGTCTTCCACCATTCCCTGGAAGTGCTCCGTCGAAGCGAAGCGTAGGGGGCAGAGTTGGGTATTGGGTATTGCCGGTCCTCGAACCCGATACCTAATACCCAATACCTAGCCTACGACGCCGCACAATCAAAGGCCGACTTTCTCCACGGGCGAACAATCATCGGTTTGGAGCTAACTCTTGCCCAAAAACCTTTCCATTTCGTTTGCTAGCAATTACAATGGGATTCATTGCATTGAAAGGACCAAATTTATGAGCGACACAGCAGCACCACCGAAAACTCGACGTTTTGAAACCTTGGCGCTTCACGGGGGCCAAACGGTCGATCCGAGCAGCAAATCAAGGGCTGTCCCGATCTACCAAACCACAAGCTATGTGTTCGACGACACTGGCCATGCGGCGCGCCTCTTTGCGTTGCAGGAGTTCGGAAACGTTTACACGCGGCTAATGAACCCGACGACTGACGTCTTTGAGCAGCGAGTGGCTGCCCTTGAGGGAGGCACCGCAGGTCTGGCTGCAGCCAGCGGCCAAGCGGCTGAAACCCTTGCGATACTGAACATTGCCCAGTCAGGCGATGAAATTGTTTCAAGTACGTCCCTTTACGGAGGCACTTACAACCTCTTTCATTACACGCTGCCTAAGCTCGGCATCACAGTGAAGTTCGCTGATCCGGCCGATCCCGAGTCGTTCAGAAAGGCGATCACGGGCAAGACCAAGCTGATCTTTGGCGAATCGGTAGGCAACCCCAAACTGGATACCTTCCCATTCGAGGAAGTGGGCAAGATCGCTAAGGAGAACGGAATCCCGCTCCTGATCGACAACACGCTCCCCTCGCCCTTCCTGATCAATCCGCTCAAGCATGGCGCTAACGTCGTGATTCACTCCGCGACCAAGTTTATTGGCGGCCATGGCACAACGATCGCGGGTGTGATTGTTGATGGCGGAAACTTCGATTGGGGCAACGGCAAATTTCCAGGCTTCACGGAGCCCGATCCAAGCTATCACGGCTTGAAGTTCTGGGAAGTGTTCGGCAATTTCCCTGGCCTCGGCAACGTGGCGTTTGGGATCAAGGCGCGAGTGCAGGGTCTCCGTGATACCGGCGGCGCCCTTTCTCCGATGAGCTCCTTCCTTCTCCTGCAGGGGCTTGAGACTTTGCACCTTAGGATGGAGCGTCATTCAAGCAATGCGCTCAAGGTCGCTCAGTTCCTGGAAAAGCACGAGAAGGTGACCTGGGTCAACTACCCTGGCCTCGACAGCAGCAAGTACCGCGCGAATGCGAAGAAGTACCACAACAGCGCGAATTACGGCGCCATCCTTGGTTTCGGAATCAAGGGCGGCTACGACGCGGCCCTGAAGTTCATCGATGCTTTGGATCTATTCTCGTTGCTCGCGAACGTTGGAGACGCCAAGTCATTGGTTATCCATCCGGCAAGTACCACGCACTCTCAGCTCACGCCCGAGGAGCAGATTACGACCGGTGTAACCGCCGATTTCATAAGGCTCTCTGTGGGGCTTGAGAACATTGACGACCTGCTAGAAGACCTGGATCAGGCGCTCCGCAAGAGCGGCTAGAAACGTAAAGGACGGCCCAGGAGGTGTTTGGCCACCATTGACGTTGGAAGGGATGGCCCCCGTGCCATTCTTGCTTGGTCGCGTTTGGCCACGGTTGACATTGGGAGGGACGGCCCCCGTGCCGTCCTTACTTGGTCGCGTTTTGGCACAGTTGATTTGGCCAGCATGAACCCAGGTGGACTTCTTCTTCAAATTCGCGCAAATTCCGCCGTGGGCAGGGGCTCGAGTCTGTCATCCCGAACTCCGTGTGAGGGAACTAGCTGTAGCAGCTAATTGGCTTCAATTCCTGAGAGCAAATAACTTTCCTACGAGGTTCCTCACACGGAGTTCGGAATGACAATCCAATTGGATAGAACCCCCGGGATTGTCTCCCAAACGGCCATAATCGCTCGTAGTAAGGACAAGTGGAATACAAACCTGACGAAGCCCCGCCAGTAATGCCTGCCGGCGCGCCAACTGTGGCGCCGCCGGCTTTTGCCGTTCCACCCGACGAGGCTAAGAAAGAACCGCCTAACTGGATCAAAAAACTGGGCCCCATAGGGACGTTCCTGCTTGTCATGGGCGCGAAGCTGAAGTCCATTCTCTCCCTTGGGATGATCGCGCTCAAGGTCCTGCCGTTCGGCAAGGTACTCCTAACGAGCGGCTCGATGCTCGTCAGCATCTGGTTCTATTCTTTGGCCTTCGGGTGGCCGTTCGCGGTTGGGTTTGTCGTCTTGATCTTCATCCATGAAATGGGCCATGTCTACGTTGCCTGGCGGCAAGGGCATCCTGTTTCTGCTCCGGTTTTTATTCCGGGGATGGGTGCGCTGATACTTGCCAAGTTCGGAAAGTCCGTCTATCAAGACGCAATCATGGGAATTGGCGGCCCGGTGGCGGGCACCATTGGTTCTGTTCTTTGCTGGGCTCTATATAGCGCCACTGGGGCGACGATTTTCTTGGGCCTTGCGACCATCGGCTTTCTTCTGAATCTCTTTAACTTAACGCCCATCTTTCCACTTGATGGCGGGTGGATTGTAGCCGCCATCTCGCCCTACCTTTGGGCTGTTGGCTTACTCATGATGGGCGCCATGTTCATCGGTGGCTTCGTGCACAACCCGATCATCTTGATCATTATCATTATGGGGATCCCGAGGCTAATCCAAGGGTTTAAGAAAGGCTCGGTTGATGCCCCCGGAGCAATCGTGACTACCCCAAATCAAAAGCTGCGAATGGGAGCCGCCTACCTTGGCCTTTGCGGATTTCTAATTTGGGCCATGGCAATGACGACATTGGAAATGAGGCCGCCAAGTCACCTGCGCCTATCTAACGGGCAAGTAGCGAAGCGCTAAAGCCTTGCCAGTGCTTGATCCAGATCCTCGATCAGATCACGTGCAGACTCGATACCCGCTGAAACCCGAATCAAGGTATCGGTGATGCCTTGCTCGGCCCTAATTGCGGCCGGAATAGAAGCGTGCGTCATGATGGCTGGATGCTCGATGAGGCTTTCGACGCCGCCCAAAGACTCGGCAAGCGTAAACAGCTTCAAACTCGAAAGGAAGCACCGTGCATCATCCAAACCGCCCTTCACAAAGAACGTGATCATGCCGCCAAAGCCGCTGGCCTGCGTCTGAATCAACTCGTGCTGCGGGTGCGAAGGCAACCCGGGGTAAATGACGCGCTCAACCTTGGCGTGACCTTCCAGATGCTTTGCCACAGCCATCGCATTCTCACCGTGCCGTTGCATGCGGACAGCCAGCGTTTTAAGCCCACGCAAAACCATAAAGCTGTCGAACGGTCCAGGCGTTGCGCCGACCGCATTTTGGAGATACTTCAGTCGTCCGTACAAGTCCTCGCCGCTGCCTGGAATAAGAGCATCTCGAACCATCAACGCGCCCATCACCACGTCGGAGTGGCCGTTGAGATATTTCGTGATGGAGTGCATGACAATGTCCGCGCCGAGTTCCAACGGCCGCTGGAAATAGGGGCTCATGAACGTGTTGTCAACGGCGGCCAGCGCGTTGTATTCGTGCGCTACTTTGGCAACCATACGAATGTCGAAGACTCTTAGCAGGGGGTTCGTCGGAGTCTCGAACCAAATCAGCCGTGTGTTCGGCTTCATTGCCGCCCTAAGGCCCGATTCGCTCGTTAGGTCAACGAATGAAAACTCGATACCACGGTGCACTGCAACCTGAGTGAACAAGCGGTACGTGCCGCCGTAAAGGTCGTCGCCAGCAACCACATGATCGCCAGCTCGCAGCGTGTTCAAGACGCAATCAGTAGCGGCCAGGCCGGACGAAAACACCAGCGCATGGTCTGCGCTTTCCAGCGCTGCCAGCTGGGTCTGCAACACGGTGCGCGTGGGATTGTCCGTTCGCGAATACTCGTACCCCTTATGCACGCCAGGCGTGCTTTGCGCGTAGGTGCTGGACTGATAAATCGGGGTCATTACCGCGCCAGTCAAGGCATCGGGCTCAACGCCGGCGTGGATCACTTGGGTTTCAAAATCGTGGCGTCGCATAAGTTGTTCTACGTGTCCTAATCGGTGTACTTCAGCTCTTTCGTAACTCGCGTATATCCGCCCTCAACTGGCACGAACGCATGGCACCAGTTCATTTCACCGCCGTATACGTGAAGGGTCACGCTGGGCGTCTCGAGCGAATTCTCGATCGTATGGTAGTCAAACGGTGGGATGAGCGCTCCCGCTTCTCCCGGGCCAGCATAAACCGTGGTCTCTTGGCTGAACTGGACGCAAGGGTCTTCGTCGTTTCCGTGGATCGAGTAGGACACGACCTTAATTCGGCCGCGGTATACGCACTCAACGCACCACATTCCTGCGTGGTCGTGTAGAGGCGTGCCCTGGCCTTTGTCCCACACCATCGCCATAAGCGTGTAACGGTCCTTTGGGTCCTTGTGGATCAGCCTTCTCGCATAGCCACCTGGCGCGGGAACCATAAAGTGATCGTCAACGAAGTCATGATCCGCACGAATGACCTCCTCAAGAACATTCTTGACTGCATGACACTTCTTGGGACAGTCAGGATCGGCGACCGCCTTGTCTAGCAATCGGATCAGTTGGTCAACTTTTGGTGAGTGGGGAAGTGCTGCCATTTTGAGTTAGTTCGCTCCTTTGCGTGCCTTCATTTTACAAAACTAAACGCTTGCATGTTCATGCGCGAATCCCTGCTCCGCCATCCACGCGGGGCTTAAGAACTTGGACATGTAGTTGCGAACGCCGTCAGCAAGAATTACGACGATCCGCTCGCCGCCTTTGCACTGTTTGGCGATCTCAAGCGCTCCGTAGATGGCCGAGCCAGATGATCCTCCTACCAGCAGCCCTTCTTCTCGAATGAGACGCAGAGCCAGATCGAACGAGGCAGGGTCCTCGGTCTTCACGTACTGATCGATCAAGGTGTTGTCCAGGACGTCAGGGAAGAAGTCGTAGCCGATGCCTTCGACTTTGTATGACTTGACTTCGGTACCGCCTCCAAGGATGGAACCAACCGGGTCAACACCGATGATTTGAACGCCGGGGACGTTTTCTTTCAATTTGCGCGCAACTCCAGTGATCGTGCCTCCGGTACCGACGCCACAGACCATATAGTCCAGCTTGCCGCCGGTTTGGTCAAAAATCTCCTGCCCGGTTCCGTCGTAGTGGGCGAGGATGTTGTCTTCGTTGGTGTACTGGTCAAGAATGTGAGAATTCGGAATCTCTGCATGAAGCTTTTGCGCGACTCCAAATAGTGAGTCAGGCGCATCGTGTGCGGCTTCCGTGGGCGTGCGGACAATCGTCGCCCCGAGCGCTTCCAACACAACCTGCTTTTCCATACTCATTTTCATGGGCATGGTGATGATGAGCTTGTAGCCTTTAACTGCGGCTGCCATGGCAAGGCCGATGCCTGTATTGCCGCTTGTCGGCTCAATGAGCGTGTCGCCCGGCTTGATCCTGCCTGAGCGCTCCGCCATTTCTACCATCCGGTAGCCGATGCGATCTTTGACGGAACCGCCCGGGTTCAAAAATTCGCACTTAGCAAGAATCTCAACCGGATACTCGCTCCCGATCTTGTTGAGTCGCACCATGGGCGTATTGCCGATGGCGTGAAGGATGTTTGGCAAAATCGAGGGTCTAGTATCCATTTGTTAGTTGTTTTCTTGCGTGTCCGTCTATGATATTTTGGAATTTGGCCCATGCCAAATTTACGTAAATTATCATAGTTGTCGACAAAAAGTAAAGGGTCTCTTTGAATGATTGGCAGGGGGAGTAGGAATTAGGAATAAGGAATAGAGGAGAAGGGAGGGCCGGATCGCCTCCCAGGTATCTAAATCCGATATTCCTTCTTCCCAGTTCCTAGTTCCTAGTTCCTAGTTCCTACGAAAACGGAATCTTAGTCGTGTGCTTCGTAGTCCCCAGCACAAACGAGCTCCGAATCTGATGGATGCCGCGGATTTTGCTTAGCTTCTCCCTGATCAGCAGTTCGTAGGCCTTGATGTCCTTCACGATGATCTTTAGAAGGAAGTCGAATTCACCGCTGACGTGGTAGCACTCGACTACTTCGTCGATCTCCATTACGCTCTTGCGAAACCTTTCTATGGGTTGGTCTTGGTG
>JBBQMJ010000095.1:0-10324 GCA_038328815.1 Fimbriimonadales bacterium
TCCGCTGCTGCCGATTAAGTCGGATACGAAGGTCGTGATGGCCAATTTGCTAGGACTGGAGTGGGCGGGAGATTTTCGAGACGCGATTCCGGCGGCGCTTAGGCATGACGGAGCAAGATTCCACTGGTATGGAAAGAAGGAAACCAAAGCGGGTCGGAAGATGGGGCATCTCAATGTTGTGGGAGCATCTGGCGAGCCTGTGGCTGACATTGTTGATCGGGCGAAGCGGGCTAGAGAGGACTTTTACAAGGCGTGGCAGGGGAAATGAAGAGAGCGATACTTATAGTCTTGGATGGTTGTGGCGCAGGCGAAGCGCCTGACGCGGCCTTGTTCAACGATAACGACCATCCAGCTACGATCAAGCATGTGTGGGAGCACGCGGGTGGGCTCAAGGCTCCGAACCTGGATGCTATTGGGTTCTTCGCGGCCTGTCAGATTGGGAATCCCAAAGCCAGACTCGAAAATTCAAAGTTGGGTGTTCGCTATGGACGTTTGAGGGAGCTTTCGATGGGGAAGGATTCCGTGACGGGGCACTGGGAGTTGATGGGGGTTATTACGCCTACCGCGTTCCCGACCTATCCGAGCGGGTTTCCGGCTGATCTCGTTCATGCCTATGAAACTGCTATCGGCTGCGACGTGCTTGGGAATAAGGCTGCTAGCGGGACACGGATCATCCAAGAACTTGGCGAGGAGCACGTGAAAACGGGCAAGCCGATCCTTTATACAAGCGCGGACAGCGTTTTTCAGGTTGCTTGTCACGAAGACATTGTGCCTCTGCCTCGGCTTTATGAGATGTGCGAGATTGGGCGGAGGCTTTGCGTGGAGCCGAATAATGTGCAGCGGGTTATTGCTCGGCCGTTCTTGGGGGATGCCAAGAATGGGTTTACACGGACCGAGCATCGGAAGGATTTTCCTTGGCCTGCGCCACCCAACGCGGTTGATTTGATTGGCGATGTGGCAGGCATCGGGGTGGTACCGGAGTTGTTTGGCGGGCGCGGGTTTCGGGACTTGCCGCGGACCCAGAGCAATGCTCAGCATACGGTTGCGCTTTTTAAGGCGATGGAAGGCGACGCGCGTTTCATCTTTGCGAATTTTGAGGACTTCGACATGTTGTACGGCCATCGGAACGATCCGAGTGGATTTGCGAAGGCTTTGGAGAGATTTGACGTGACTTTGGGGCAGATTTTGGCTGCATTGGGGCAGGACGATCTGCTTGTTTTGACCGCCGATCACGGGAACGACCCTACGACGGTGTCCACCGATCACAGTCGGGAGTATGTGCCGGTTTGTCTGGTCGGGGCTGGGCTGGGGCCCAAGGGCCTTGGAGATGTTGATGGGATGTGTTCGATTGGGGCGACCGTTCTGGCCCATTTGGGAATTGATTCGAGTTTGCCAGGCGTTGATCTTGAGGGTTAAGGGTACCCGGAACGCCGGCACGCTGGCGGCTGTTTCATTGTGCGCTTCGTGGCTATAAAAAGACGCACCCCGAGTTGGCTCGCGGGGAAGTTGATCGCAAGCGCGGGGTTCTAACCAGAGCGCGGCGTGACCAAAACCGGTCCCTCCACTTCGCTTTTTATTGCCACGGTCGGGATGACGATCCGGGGGCCGGCGGCACAATGAAACAGCCTCAACACATCCGGCGCCTACTGGTGGTATTTCCAAAGAAGGGCGCAGGGGCAGGCCCTATCGCTTTGTTCCAGGATGACAATTTACGGCCAATTGGCGCAATGCAACGTACTCCCGAGCGGGTCCCATGCAGGCTGAGTCCATCAACTTTGTTGTTGGCGCGCTTGTTAGATGGCTGAAATCGCGGCGTTGGCTTGGACGACTGCTTGATGGATTTTTGGGGTTCGATCGATTGCTGCTCCGGTCAGGCCGATAATGGCTCCGGAACCACCGAGTAAGGGTTCCATGATGACTTCGTAGGTTTTCTGCCCGGCGAGATCGATCCATACGGCTTGCCGAATGCTCTCTCCGCCCTGGATAATTCTCCGCTTCAACTCGGTCATTGTTTTCGCTTGCTCAACATCGAAAATCTCGGAGTCCGTCTTTCCGAGGACGTCCTTACAAGTAATCCCTATCAGCATCGGCCCCTGAAACCAGGTGTAGCGCAGTTCGAGGTCCATATTGAATAGAACAAGGTTTGTTAGCCCTAGCGCAACTCCGAGTCTTTGATCGCTCTCACGAAGGGCCGCCTCGGCGCTCTTGAGGTCGTTAATATCTGTGCAGGTGCCGAGCCATTTAGCTATTTCCCCCCTACTATCAAAAATTGGGTTTCGGCGAATCAAGAACCATCGGTACTCACCGTCATGCCTTCGCACTCGCTGTTCTACATCATATGAGTGGTCGGCGTCATAGTCGACTAGCGCCGCATCTTCGGGATGGATCACGCTAAGCCAGTTCTTGCCAAGTGATTCCTCCAAAGACATGCCCGTGTATTCGCACCAACTTCTGCTTACATAGTCGCAATCGCCGTTTGGGAGTCGGCTGAAAACATGATTAGGTGAGCTTTCTGCGAGGGAGCGATAGAGTGCTTCGCTTTGTTCAAGGCGGTATTGGTTTTGCTTGCGCTTGGAGACGTTGGCAAGGAGGCCGATGTACCCTGCGACCACACCCTTTGTGTCACGGACGGGCTCTAGTTCCAGCTGAACTTCGACGAGTTCTTTGTCAGGTCGGGTAATGGCAAATTCAGCGGAAAGATGTTGCATATGCTTAACGGCAGCGGCCCACTCGGCACCGATAGCGCCCTTCTTCGGGCGCACGATGCACTGCCATTTCGCGGCAAATCCTTCTAGATCGCAGCCAAAGAGTTTGAGAGCGCGTTCATTTGCGAAGACAAAGTTTTCGGACTGATCAAGCATGAATGCCGCGCTCGGGCAAAATTCGACGATCGTCTGCATCAGGTCTTGGCTAGAGGACCCGGGCAGGGCCGAACGAGTCTCGGTGATCCGCGTGATGCACCCAATTAGATGGGCTGTGTTACCGCTCTTATCTAGTCTACGGACTCCACGGTCGAGGACGGGCACATACTGTCCCAGCGAGTTGAGAACACGGTATTCGGCTTCATATATTTCGTTAGCTGTAATAGTCCGCCATATGCTCTTTTCAATCCGGCCGACGTCGTCTGGGTGGATGCGCTGTCGCCACCAATCGTAGGTTGGTTCGGCCTGATCCGGGCGAATACCAATAAGGTCGTAGAGGCCATTTGAATGTTGGATGACTCCATTGACGACGTCAAATTCGTAAACCATGGCGTTTAGGGCATCGCACACCATGCGGTAGCGTTCATTTGCCCGAGCTGTAGTCTCTCGGGCCTCCCTCATTTCGGTGATATCGGTGCAACAACCGACGTAGCCTGCAAACGATCCATCTTCCAGAAATCGCGGCACTCCGCGGTCCAAGAGGATGCGATAGTTTCCGTCGATGTCGCGAGCGCGATAGGAGTTCTCAAAAGGCTGGCGTCGTTCAAGGGCAGCATGGAATACGGCAACTGCTCGCTGCTGATCTTCTGGATGGAGGTTGCTAATCCATCCGCGCCCAAGTTGCTCATCAAGGGACACGCCGGTCAGTTCGATACAGCGGCGATTGTAATAGATGCTTTCGCCTGTCGGTCCGGTCATCCAGATAAGAACAGGCGCCTCGTCCGCCATGGTTCTGAACCTGGTTTCGCTTTCTCGGAGTTCCGCTTGCGCACGACGTCGATCATCGATATCGAGGTTAATTCCAACCCAGCTGATCACGCGGTTCATATCGTCTTTGACGGGTACGCCTCGCACCAGAACTGCATGGCGGATCCCGTCTCGACCCAGTAAATCATGTTCGTGGTCGTACGGCAAAGCGTTCATCAAGCAATGCTTCCAGTGCGCTCTTGTCGTCTCGATTTCGTCTGGAGGAAGTTTGCCCCACCAACCGAACCGTTGGCACTCCTCAAGCGTCATTCCGATTAGATTCAAGAACGATTGGCTGATATGTAGGAGTTCGCCGTCCGGACCGCAGGTCCAGATGCCGTAAGGTAGGGCATCGGCAAACCGCTGGTACAGAAATTCTGCGTCAGATAGTGCCCGTTCGGCTTCTAAGAGTCGCGACGCCAGATCATCGTCACTGATGCCAAGGTGTTTTTCCATCTTTTACACCAGCTACTTTCGATTGGCTGGCAGGAGACTAAGGGATTCGCAGCTACGTGCGACTTGCGTAACGACTATGAACTAAGACTATATGGCCCCCACAGTAGTGTCTTATGTATACGTTGATTAACGACCACGATTATTGCGCGTTTGCCAGCAATAATGGGATGAAACGCACTGTCCCTCTTAAGGATTTGGAGGTTATTGCAATGAATAGCAATTCACGGCTGCTACTAATCTCTATAGGCCCGTATTGTGTATCGAGATAATTCGATACTTTTTGTCCATCTCTACCCATACTTTGGGTTCCTCGTTTGCTCGAATTGCGAGTCGCGGATTGATGCAGCAACATTGGATCGCCGTCTCAAGTCCAAAGTCATCCGCCAAATTCTCGAAAGCACCTTTTAACGTTATCGCGCTGCCGGCTAGAGTGACGCCGTCAAGTGTTCTAACATCTCCCCTGCCAACGAGGCCTGGGACCCCCCACAAGTCTATATTGCTGCCTGGGGGTAATCCAATTGCCTGGGTTCCATCACTTACAGCAATCACTCTATCTTTCGGTTTGCACTTGAGCAATAATTGTGCGGATTCTTTGCAGACATGCTGTCGATCATAAATCAATTCAGTGTAAAGGCCATTGTCTTGAAGGGCATAACCGACAATGCTTGCTTCCCGGTGATGGAATGGCCGCATTGCATTGAACATATGGGTGACACCGCGGGCACCAAACTCGGAGCCCCAACGTGCCTGTTCAAAGGTTGCGTCGGAGTGACCCATATTCACATGGACTCCGCGCTGCATTAGTTTGGATATGAGCTCTAGTGCGCCAGGTTGTTCGGGGGCAAGGGTTACAATTTTGAGCCTCGGGTCACTCCAGATTGGCTCCCATTCCGACTCGCATTCCGAAGGAATAAGAATCTCACTTAACGGCTGAGCGCCGGGCTTACCGGGGCTGATAAATGGCCCTTCCAAGTGGAAGCCGGCGATCATTGGATCTTCGGGCAGGGATTCGAGAGCCTTAAGAACGCTATTCAGGTTGGCTGTGACGGTTGTTGCGAGAAAATGCTCGGAGCCTTCTTTGGCCAGGCCACGGCAAAGGGTCACCATTTCGTCTTTCGTGGCTGACATGAAGTCGATGCCAAATCCGCCATGGATGTGCAAATCGACAAAGCCAGGGACTAGGATGTGATCGGGTGCTTCAATAACTCGCTCGAACTGGGGAATGCCTGCTTCCCATTCGACACGGTAGGAGCCGAAGCCTTCGGGCCCAATTGTGGAGCAGACGCTCATAGGCGCACAGCATATCCTGTTGCAGCGCGGTGGACGACCCCTTCCATCTCCAAGGTTGTCAACTCGGCCAATGCCTCCGCAGCGGCTATTCCCGTACGCTCGGAGATCCTCTCGGCACTCATTGGGTCGGCGCTCAAGATTGCCAGAATTTTCTTACCAACTTCTGAGAGGTCCAAGAGAGGCGAAAGTTTAGGCGCGGGGCTGATATTCAGACCTTCCAATACTTGGTCGGGATGATCCACCAAGATTGCCCCATCTCGCACAAGAGCGTGGGAGCCCCGAAAGTGCTCATTGTCGATGTTCGCAGGAACGACGTATACGTCGCGGGACAAGTCGTTGCAAGCACTTGCGGTTGACAGGGCTCCAGATCGCTGGGGCGCCTCGATGACGAGGATCGCCTGTGAAAGTGCCGCGATCAGCCGATTCCGGACGAGGAAAAGGTTCTGCCAAGGTTTGGCGCCAATTGCAAATTGGCTTATCAGACAGCCGTGATTCTTGATGTCTGAGAACAAGCCGGCGTGAACTCGGGGGTAGATGACGTCGACTCCACCAGCTAAGACAGCTACTGTTTGGCCGCCTTCAGCGAGGGCGCCCTTGTGCGCTTCGGCATCTATTCCAAGAGCCCCGCCGCTCACAACGGTTACGCCGGCCCGTGCGAAGGCTTCGGCGAATTTGCGCGAGACGGCCCTCCCGTAGGCGGAGGCGGATCGCGTCCCGACAATTCCGATCGTGGGTCGGCTTACAGCTTGCCAGTCCCCGTGCGCGAAAAGTGCGGGAAGCTTGACCCCAACGTTCGCGAGGGTCTCCGGATAGTCATGGTGGGTTACCACTTGAACGCCTTGTTGCGCCGCGCGATCGAAGTTGGCATTGATTGGCGCATTGAGACGGCCCTTTTCAATGGCGGACAGGGCTGGGTGATCTAGGGCGCGGGTCTCGCTCCAGCCCTGCTCGGCGTAACAGTTCCACAGGAGCCAACTCTTTTCGTTTGGAAGCTCGGCAGCGGCCACCCGCTGCCAAAACGATAAGAGAGAATCAGATTCGGGGAGAGGGATTGCCACCAGCGTCTCCGCCGCCGCCACCACCACCGAATCCGCCGCCGCCTCCTGCGCCACCGGGTGCACCGCCGCCAGGTCCGTTAGGCTTGTTTGGAATGGTTGATTTGCGTGGCTGCAAGGAGTTGTCGACTTGTACATCGTAACTCTCGGTTGCGGTGTTACCCATCCAGTCAGTCACGATAACCGTCAGGGTGTGTCTGCCGTCCTTGAGTGGCTTAACGCTTCCTGTGGTTGACACTCGAACAACGTAGAATTGCTCCTTTGTCTTCGTGAAATCTACATCCTTGCCATCAAGCGAAATCTTGACCGTCTTCTCGTTGACTCCTGACGCTTCGTCGTGGATTGTAAACGCGAATACGAGCGGAGGCTGGCCAGATACTTGGTCGCCAGGATTTGGATCGACCATTTTGACTGTCGGAGGCGTAAGGTCTACGCCGAAATCCTTGTCAAAGGCGAGCAGGCTACCATCTTTCGCCATCACCAGGAGGGTCGCTCCGGCGAGTACTGCCGGACCTGCGGCGTTGACGTACTTTACGGGGCCTGCTTGGGTTTGTGCGACGCGCGCACCTCCCGGATTATTGCCACCATTTTGACCATTCTGGTTCTGGGGGGTTGCTAAAGACGGCGCATCCTTTTGGTTCTTATCCATTGGAGCGATAACGAAGCTCCATTTGATCACGCACGTTTTTGGATCAACCAAGTTGACAGCGCCGTTTCCGGACGGAATCAAGAAATAGTCACCCAGCCCGGTTGGAGCCGCAATTGGCACAGTTCCGATGTCAATTGGATTCCTGAAGAGCTTATGTCCCGTGCTATCCAAAGTCATCAGGGAGCCGTTCTCAGTGATAACCATGATATTGGTTGCTGACACGGCTGGTTCGAATGCAAGTTGCTCACCGATATCTCGCTCCCAAATGCCGTGGCCCGATCCGACGTTTACCGCCGCCACATACGTGCCCGTATTGACATAGACAATTTGGCCAAAGACGACGGGTTTAACCTTGTTGTCAATCGCCGAGAATCTCTGCTTCCAAATTTGTTTTTCAGTGGGGACGCTGACCGCGACCATATTGCTGGTGTTGGTAAAGAAGATGACGGTGTCTAAGTAGGACGCCATGCTTCCAGTGATGCCATCGTCAATCTTGAGGGGTTCTTTCCAGACTTCCTCGCCGGTTTCTGAATCAAGCGCGATCAGGGTGTCATCGGAGAGCCGGACGACGATATATTTGCCTGCGGCAACCGGGGCACCTACTGTTGGCTTAATTAGGAAGTGCTGCCACTTTGTCTTGCCGGTGGCTTCATCGACGCCGTAGGCGTAGTGGGTGTCTGCAACGGCAACGATGGTTCCATTTGATAGCACCGGCATCGTTGGAAAATTTCCTGCGTTCGGAATGCCGACTGGGAAGCGCCATTTTTGGTTGCCAAATTCTTTATCCAGGGCGTAGAATCGGTCGCCCAAGGAAACAAATATCGTATTCCCGTCAACGAGAGGCGCTCCGGTGGGCGAGGTCTTCGCCGATTGAGCCCAACGCCACGCTAGGGGTGCCGGGCCATCGAACTGAGCTTGAGCGCTCATACTGAGGGCCAAAGGGGCAAGGAAAAGCGCTCGTTGCAAGAATCTCATTAAGTTGCTAATTCTCCTGGTTTCGTCGGGCAAAGACATTGTAGTCATAGCTAGCCGGTCTTGTCTACAATGGCTTATCGATAACTACGACGCTTCGTAGCGCATAGAATGTACGATAACCTGCTGTAAAAACTTCTGGGCTATGCAATTGCCGATCCTTTGTTACCATAAGGTTAGCCTGGAACCCTCCGATGGGCGGTGGCTGAATATTCATCCGCGCAGGCTACGACAGCATCTTAAGTTCTTTATCAGGCGGGGCTGTGAATTCAAGACCGTTGGTGAGCTGAGTGGCAATTGGCCGCGGCGTGGTGTATGTCTGACATTTGACGACGCTTATATTTCCGCGATGACACAGGGTGTCGAGGTTTTGAATTCGTTGGGCGCTCGTTCAACCTTTTACGTGGTGTCGGACCGTGTTGGACAGAGCTCGAGTTGGGATGGGAAACGGGCGGCGCCCTTGGCTGATTGGGATTTGCTGGTTGAGGCGGCGCGGACGGGCCATGAAATTGGCAACCATACGGCGACCCACGTCCACATGGGCGCGCTAAGCCATGAAGAACAGGTTGGTGAGATCAAGCGATGTAAAGAGGTCCTGGCTGCGCGCGGATTTGCAAGTTCCAGCTTTTGCTACCCGTATGGGGACTTTTCTGAAGATTCGTCTGGGGCGCTTAACGAATGTGGATACAAGGTGGCTGTTGTGATCGGGAAGCGGGCCGCTCTGCCAAGCGATCCGCTACTTGCTTTGCCACGGATTGTGATGGCTTACGGAGACTCTGTTGCGATGCTTCTTTATAAGCTTCATGTTAGGCCAAAGTTAAAGTAGGGAACGATTGCGGTTGTTGAACCATCTGATACTGCAATGCTTGCTAATCTGCCTCCGCAAAGAATAAAGGTGCCGAGTTTTCGGGCCCGCAAGTCGTTATAACTGTTATGCTTCCCGAAGCGTGTGAAAAATGGCCAACGCACTAGTTTTCCAAGAAGTGACTCCCTCACGTCGGCAAGACACGTTTGCCATTGAGGTTTGCAAGGGGTTGTCGCGGGTTCAAAAGACCTTGCCGAGTAGGTTCTTTTACGATGCGGCTGGTTCTGAGCTTTTTGAGCAGATTACGAAACTGCCTGAGTACTACTTGACGCGCTGCGAGCAGTCGATTTTTGAGGCTCACGCAGGTGAGATGGTTGCTGCGGCGGGCGCCAATTTGGCGATGATCGAATTTGGCAGTGGGAGTTCGGAGAAGACCCGTCTGTTGCTTTCAGCGGCGTTGTCCAGCCAGAAGGGGCTCGTCTATGTGCCCATTGATATTTCTGGTGATTTCCTCAGATCGTCTGCTAAGGCGCTTCTTGAGGAATACGATGGGCTGCATATCACGGCTCTGGCATCGGAATACAACGACGCGGTCAATTCGCTCCCTAGCCACTCTGGGCCGAGGCTGATTCTGTTTTTGGGTTCAAATATTGGGAACTTCGACCAGGTTGAGGCATCCGATTTTCTTCGGCGGCTTCGGGGCGTTATGCATTCTGAGGATCGAATTCTTGTGGGGATTGATCTGATGAAGGACGTTCCGATTATCGAGCGGGCTTATGACGACGCCCAAGGGGTAACGGCCGCCTTTAACAAGAACATATTGCGGAGGATTAACCGGGAACTTGGCGGCCATTTTGATTTGGATTTGTTTGCGCATGAGGCTCCGTTCGTTTCTGAGCTTTCGGGCATCGAAATGCAGCTTGTGAGCAAGGTTAAGCAGCGGGTGTCAGTGGACGCTTTGGGCACGGACTTCTCGTTTGCGGAAGGGGAGTGGATTCATACGGAGCACAGTCATAAGTGGACCATGTCTGGGTTCGAGAGGCTTTGCGCGGGCGCCGGCCTGAAGATTAATGCCACTTGGGGGGACGACAGGGGTTGGTACGCGGTGACCTTGCTCAGTCCCGATTCAGCTTGAGCGATCGTAAGGCTGAACTGCTGGCCGAGATGGAATCGGTGCGTTATCGAACGCTTCGACTGCTGACCTTGGTGCCCGATGAGTATTTGAGGCGGCGGGTGCACAGCTTCTACTCTCCGATTGGCTGGCACTTTGGGCATATCGGGCGGACGGAGGAGTTTTGGGTTTTGAAGGAAGCGCTAGGGGTGCCTTGTCTGAGCGACGAGTTGAGTTTTGTATTTGCCGATTTGCCTGAGAATCCAAAAGACAACCGGGTGAATATCCCTTCGCGGGACGCGATCATTGGCTACCTGT
>JBBQMJ010000096.1:0-10311 GCA_038328815.1 Fimbriimonadales bacterium
TCCTGCATCGTGGGACCGGACGGCGAATGGATCGTTGAACCGGTTACCGGCAAAGAGGACCTGATCGTGGCCGACCTCGACCACAACAAGGTCCTTGAGGAACGCCAAAACTTCGACCCATCCGGACACTATTCAAGGCCAGATGTCTTGAAACTGACCGTTGACCGTCGCCGACAATCGGTGGCCGAGTTCATTGATTCGTAGTGCTTTTTCTTTCTCAGAGCGAAGTTAAGCAACTCCTCGACCTCGATGAGCTCGTCGACTCAATTGCCATTGCCATGAGCGATTTGAGCTCTGGCAAGGCGTCCATGCCGCCCCGCATTGGCGCGCTGGTCAAGGAACAAGGTGGTCTCTTGGGTGCAATGCCCGCCTTCAGTCCTTCGCTTGGCATGCTCACCACGAAGCTCGTCAGCCTATTCCCGCGGAACGCAGACACGGACACGCCCACACACCAAGCAGTCATCGTTGCATTCGACCCCTCGAACGGGAAACCTATTGCGGTCATGGACGGCACATACATGACAGCGGTCCGAACTGCAGCGGCATCGGCCTTGTCAACAAGGTTGCTTGCTCGAGAAGATGCTTCAGTTCTTGCAATTCTAGGCACTGGCGTCCAAGCCGCAGCGCATGCTAGGGCAATCCCGCGGGTCAGGAATATCACGGAAATTCGATTCGCTGGCCGCAACTTGTCTAAAGCCGAAGCCCTCGCTAGTCAAATTGGCATTGAACTGGGTATTCAAACCCGTGCCTCAGGCTCCTTTGAGGAAGCCCAAGGGGGAGCCGAGATCGTTTGCGCCACCACTCATCCGCTCGCGCCAGTGGTTAGATGGGAATGGCTGTCGCCTGGCACTCATGTGACATCAGTTGGAATGTCGACTGAAGGCTGTGAAGTTGACGCGGAAACCGTTACCAGGGCCAACGTTTTTGTTGAACAACGATCAGCTGCAACATCTTCGATGCCAACCGGCAGTAATGATCTCTTCTTGCCTGTCCGCGACGGTCTGATCAAATTCGAGAGCCTCACGGAAATTGGTGAGCTGGTGTCGGGTCTGAAACCGGGAAGGCGAAGCGATAGCGAGATTACACTTTACAAGTCCGTCGGCGTGGCGGTTCAAGATGCGGCCGCCGCTAAGCTAGTTCTCGAACAAGCGGTCCGAACCGGCGTTGGAACGAGAATCAACCTCTAAGCTTCACCGCTAAACTGGTCCACGAATTGCACTGCGGTGAACTTCTCGGGCATGTGCGTATCAAAAACGCCGTGTGGTGTACAGCACCAGGCAGCAGTTGATTCCTTCCCATCCACTTCGATCTTCTGAAAGCGTCCCAAAAACATACGCCAGATATCGCCAGAGACCGGCGGCAAAGACCGCCCGTTGCTTAAATGCTTCATACCTGACCACGGAAAGGCCAGTTCTACCGTCCAACCCTTACTCGCCGTGGTTGGATCGTTCAGGCAGCCATCCACATGAACAAACGACTTCACGCCAGGGAAATCCCAGTCCAAGAAAGCCCATCGTGGGCCGCGAGGATGGGTGCCCCGCCAGAAATGCTCGGGCGTTCGATCGTAGTCTCCCGCGAAGGAAAATGCCTTGCGATCTACCAAATCGAATTCAGGTAGATCAAAGCGGTCACCACGCTTATAGGCGTCCTTCCAGATGAAAAAGACTTCGTAGATCGTGTTGAGCGCGTTGATTTCGAACTCGTAATAGCAATCGCCGCCATCGATGAACACCTCGATGTCGTTCTCCTGGAAGATTATCGAGTCCCTTTCCGTATGCTTCGCCTTCGGATAAGGATCGTCCACCCAGAACCCGATGTAAAGATTCTCGTCATCCCATAGGATTGAGCACTGTGTATCGAACAATGCGGCCTCGCCGGTCTCCATATCCACGAAACTTGGCGATTTTGGAGATGATCGCCACGCCGGGTCGCTCAGAGTGCCATCCATTTTGATGGGCTGTCGAATCCGGTAGGCAATACAAGGAGGTCTTTCGTCGAAGCTCATGAATTCAAGATAATAGCGGGTTCGGCACAGATTCTATTGCACCCAACCCGGGCACGTCCTGGAGGGTCCCGCTCTATCGGGACTTCCCGTGACTCTGTTATAGGAACCGGGCGGCTATCTTTCCCGAGAGCCGCCCAGTGTGAACACTCTTAGAACTTCACCAGCGCTTCAAGACCGACCGAGTTGAGGGTCTTAGAGGAGGAACCGCCTTTCTTTAAGAAGGAAGCGGTGTTTGAATTGTCAGCCCTGCCTTCAAGTCGAAACTCCAACTCGCTGTTGGGCGTGTAGCCTAAAGTTAGCGTCCCTTCCTGCCACTTTTGCACAAAGCCGGTTCGGTAGCCATCATGGTCGTCAAAGTATTCCGCGCGAGCTGTTACACTCCACTTGGGGTTCACAACGAAGTGTACATACCCAGCCAAGCCCGACCAAGTCGCCTTATCCGATCCCGTCACCGTAGCTGTCGAAGCGTTCGCCTGAGTCGCGTAGTCGTAGTTCAGAACGATCGTCGTCTTGTCAGTCGCCTTGTATGTAAGCACGGCATCGATCAAGTTGCGAGTGCCCTCGGGATCCGTCGGGACGCCAGTGATTCGCTCCTTGCCAAAGTAGCCTTGCGTCGCCAAGGTTAGCTTGGGGCTGGCCGTAAACGTCGCGTTCGCTTCGATGGTTACGGAGCTGTTCCTCTTATCCAAGGCATCCCAACCGTTGTTCGCCCCAATGAGGTACGTCACCTTGCTGTTAGCTGGAGCAGCAGCAAACCGAATGCCCGCGTGGCTGAACGGAATGGCATAGCCGAACAAAATGGAACGTGAGAAGTTCCAGTCCGCCCGAGAGTCGATGACCTCTTCGCCCGCTAACGTCACGAACTTCCCGAAGGTGCCTGTATAAGGACCTTTTGCGTACTGGACGAATGCTTGGGTCAGGTCGAACAGCTTGCCGGTGCCCGTTTTGAACGCCGGAATTACATCGGCATCGTGCCCCGTAGTCACATTGACTATGCCACCCCATCCCTCCTTGGGCTGATCAGTTAGGAAGAACGCAAGTTGCTGCCATCGCGTACTCTCTTGTTGAAGGTCAAAGACGCGCGCTGGTACCCCGTTCGTGAATGAACTTTGCCCGTCAATCCTGTTGTAAGAGACGTCAAGGTAACCGCTGAATTGGATCGGGTCGGTCGGAGCCGTCTGTGCTGCACTTTGGTGCGAAACGACGTCAGTTTTGGTCGTGGGCTGATGCCGAGCATTCGCCCAGCCGGCAATGAAGATGGTTGTTGGAATAAATGTCATGTTTAAAGTCGCTGAGACTTCATTGGCTCCACCTCCCCACCATCCTAATGGATGCAACGATTTAATTGCCAACTTTTGCGTATGATTTTCATAAATGTTGAACCCGACTTCAGCCGAAGCTCCTTGCGAGAAGCTCACTCAAACTGACTGGCCTGAAATCACTGGCAATTACGCGGTGCTACCCAACAACCCCAGCCTCGGACAGGGCCAAAGCGTCAGTCTTATTCGTGATTATTTTCAGCCTGCGATATTTTGTGAGGGGTATTGTGATGATTGGCTTAAAATAGGTTAACAAATGGCAGGCGTAGAATTTCGTTCCATCACCAAGGTCTATGGCAAAGATGTTAAGGCCGTAGACAATCTCAACCTAACGATAAAAGACACAGAATTTATGGTTCTGGTCGGTCCCTCCGGTTGCGGTAAAACCACCGCCCTGCGCATGGTCGCAGGTTTGGAAGAGATCACCGACGGTCAGATTCTTATTGGTGACACGGTCGTCAACGATGTGCCGCCAAAGGACAGGGACATCGCCATGGTGTTCCAAAACTACGCTTTGTATCCCCATATGAACGTGTATGACAACATCGCGTTCGGTTTAAGAATTCGCGAGCTCAAAGGCTTCTTCTGGCAGATTTCGCACTTTGGACAAGCCAAGACGATCCGCGCAGACATCGACCGACGCGTTCAGGAAGTCGCGAAGATGCTCAGCATCGATCATCTACTGGACCGCCTGCCAAAGCAACTCTCCGGTGGCCAAAGGCAGCGCGTAGCGCTTGCAAGAGCCATCGTCCGCAAGCCAAAGGTCTTCTTAATGGATGAGCCGCTTTCCAACCTGGATGCGAAGCTTAGAATCCAAACTCGAGCTGAACTCATCCGCCTTCATCGCACGCTGGGCATCACGACGGTTTACGTCACCCATGACCAAGTTGAGGCGATGACGATGGGCCAACGCATTGCAATCATGAGCGATGGCCTCCTGCAGCAGTGCGACACGCCAGAGCAGGTCTACTCCTGTCCCGCCAACAAATTCGTTGCTGGCTTTATTGGCTCGCCTCCGATTAACTTCCTTGCCGCCACGATAAAGAAGGTTGGCAGCGATATGATTGTTGACGCTGGCGATATCAAGTTCCCAGTTCCTGCCGACCACCCTGCAGCCAAGATGGAAGGCAAAACAGTTACCCTTGGCATCCGGCCCGAGGCAATATTCGACAAGGACCAAGCGACCTTTGCAACCTCGGCTGAGAACACCTTTGAGGCCAAAGTTGACGTGATGGAGCTACTCGGCCATGCCTACGTCGCTTATCTCAACGTTGGCGAGCATAACCTCACCGCGACTATCGATAACAACAGCGCGATAAAAGAGGGGCAGACTGCCAAGTTCGCAGTCAAGCTCAACGAGCTGCACTTATTCGACGATGTAACCGGCGACGCCATCCGCGGCAGTAGCACGAAAGAATCCGTCAAGGCATAGGAACAACCGCCCCCTAATTTGAAAGGACCCGGCTGTGTCGGGTCTTTTCTCGTTTTTGGGTCCATTCGCGTGTAGGCGGGGGATGGTTCGTGCCGCCGTTCCGGATGGCCAGTCTCCCTTCTCGATGCCAAAGATGTATGCTCCAACGACGATGCCAGGAACCCTTACCTTCAGCGACACCCGCTACGACTCTATGCTTTACCGCCGATGCGGACGCAGCGGCTTGCGACTTCCCGCCATCTCTCTAGGCGCCTGGGAAACTTTCGGCGGATATCGCGGCGAGGACGTCGCCCAAGAGTGCCTGTTCGGAGCTTTCGACCTTGGAATAACCCATTTTGACTTCGCCAACAACTACGGCACACCGCCAGGAAACGCGGAAATCGTCTGCGGGAAGATTATCAAGGAGATGCCTCGCGATGAGCTCATTATCTCTAGTAAGGCGGGCTACTACATGTGGGCGGGCCCGTACGGCGAGTGGGGGTCTAAGAAGTACATCATCTCAAGTTGCGACCAATCGCTCAAGCGTATGGGCATCGAGTATTTCGATATCTTCTATTCACATCGATTCGATCCTGATACGCCCTTGGAAGAAACGATGGAAGCGCTCGATACGCTGGTCAAACAGGGCAAGGCAATCTATGCCGGAGTAAGCAACTATTCAGGGGCCGCCACCAAGGATGCGGCGCAGATCATGGATAACCGGGGCAATACCCGCATTGTTATCCATCAGCCCTACTACAACATGCTGGGGAGGGGCATTGAAAAAGATCTGGTGCCCGAGGCGCGTAAGCGCGGCATAGGAATCATCCCCTTTTGCCCGCTTGCCAGCGGGATGCTAACGGACAAATACCTCCATGGCAGCATTCCAGCGCATAGCCGCGCAGCTGAACGATGGGGCGAGAAGTGGGTGAAAGAGAACCTGAATGAGGAAAAGTTGGCCCGGCTGAACGCCCTCAATGCGCTCGCTGCTAAACGCGGTCAGACACTGGCGCAAATGGCTTTAGCATGGATACTCCGCCTGCCTGAAGTGACAAGCGCTCTAATCGGCGCCTCGTCGCTTGATCAAATCAAAGAAAATGTAGCCGCCCTGAGCAACCTGGAATTCACGTCCGTAGAACTAGCGGAGATTGACAAGCTTGCCCCGGCCTAAGCATCAATCAACATTTTGCTGATCGCCGCCGCAGGCGCAGGATCTTCGTAGAGACCGTCGATATTGATCTTCTTCATGATCTCACGCTGACGATCCAGGCTGAGCGCCAGGTCGATGTAATCAGCAGCGTCTCTCGCAATGAGCTCGGGCACATTGGCTTGATTGAGGAAAGCAAGGGCATGCCGTCCACGCATAAATTCGCCAGGCAAGGAGACGACTGGCGTCCCAAGTGCAAGCGCTTCAATCGTCGTGTTTCCGCCATTCCACGAAGGCAGATCAAGCGAAGTATCTGCAAGCTGAAGCAGCCTCAAATAATCTGCCCGTTCCAGGCGCGGAACGAATACCAAGTTCACACCCTGTGCCTTTAGACGACGCTGAAGTGGGCCATCCTTTCCGTCTTCTGGCCCGCCAATGAAAATGATCGGCTTATCGCTGCGTGCAGCCAGTTCGACAAGGAAATGGTCCTCGCTCGGCGTGATTTTGAAGGGAAGTTGGCAACACAAGAGGAATCCGGTTTCCGGAACGCCTAGCTCAGTATGAGTTTTCCTGGACGGAGTCAATGCCAACCGCGGGTAAGTTACCCCGCTCCCGGGTAGACGCTGCAACCGCTCAGTGTAATGATGATCGCCATTCTCGGGCTCCATAAGAATCGAGGATAGGTAGTCGTCCATCATCGGCGAGCCGCAGGTCACCGGGTGCCCCCAAGAGTTCATTTGTCTTCGAGCCATACGCAGAGAGGCCAACTGTAGGCTGTGCCCATCCATTCCAATGTCTGTAAAGATCAGCGCGTCCAGGTCCAGGCTGCGTACGATCGGCGCGACTTCAGAGGCTATCCCGGAAGCATGGATGTACATGTCCGCGCGCCTCCGGAATGCCAAGCTGATCTTGTCCTCCTGCACCGCAAGATTGATCACGTAAGTCTCGATTTCCGGCGATATGTTCTTGAGCCAGCCAAACGACCAGCGAGAGCCATTGAACCGCTTGATGCGGTAGCTAATGAATCCCAAACGAGGCTTGCCGGGGCGCCGAGCGGTTTCTATGGGAGCCGTCAGGTCCGGCAATGCTTCAGCTGCGTATCGCTGCACTACGTTCATCAGCCGCGACATGTAAGGCTTTACATCCCTTCCAGCGTATGCCATCGAAAATGTATTGAAATGCTGAAGCAGTTCAAATGTCTCTCGAGCTGGAAGCCGACTTTCCTCAAATCTGGTTAACGACTGGTCAAACCGCTCCCACCACATTTCCAACTCGTCCTGGCTGTTGTACTGATCCGGCATCTGCATCCGGTAGATAACGCCAAACGGCGTTCCCTCAAAGGCGTCCAGCTTCCTCCATGTCTTCTCAGGCGTTCCCACGACGAGGGAGTCGACGATCTCCCTTTTCGCGGCATCACGCATCATGGTGTCTGTGAGTTGGTGACGGTCCGGAAACTGGCGGTCAAATTCGGAGGCAATTTTGTACCGATCTAGGGCTCCAGAGTCAAGAGCCGCAGCATCCTTCAAGAGGGCACGAAGAGACGGACCTAATTCATAGAGCCCAGATCGTAAGTGCAAGTCCTTCAAGGCGACGACGACCTGCTGCGTCACTGCGCCAAGCCTGCTCTGGTCATCAAGGCCCGGAGGATTGATTTCCTCCCCATCCAGAAATGCTCGGTGGCAAACCGCCGGATCAAAGGCGTTGAGCGTCCGGCAGGTTAGCGGTCTCACTTCATAAATCGAGCAAGAATGATCGACCAGAAATGGGCAGGCACCGTTGGGCCACCCAGATCGAGTGTCCCAAAACTCAGCGTTTGCCTCATCCAGCTTGTCCATCGCGAGCAAGATTGAGTCGATCTGAGCGGGAGTGAAAGCGGTCTGGACGTGTTCTAGCACGGTCAATAGTTCGGGCACGGTAGCCCCGACCAGCCTATTGCAGCACGCATCGCAGCCTTTCTTACAAGCCACATTCTGTCCAACGGTGCCTGCTGCCTTATGGACCGCTTCAATTTCTCCATCAACAAGCACATGGAGCTTGCGCGCGAGCTTGGCGTAGCGAGACGTTCCTCCGGCTTCAATGGCCCTGCGAGTCGAAGAATACGCGAACTCAGCAATACCGCGAATCCGGTCGGACATAGAACAAGATGTTACTTCACGCTTTCTAGCGGTCCTTAGCGCTGTCAAGAATTGCAAAGCATGTTGCTGATTGCTTGGGCGGGCGCGGCGACTTCGTAGAGACCGTCAACGTTCACATTTCTCATGATTTCACGCTGCCGGTCGAGATCTACCGCAAACTCGACGTACTCCGCGGCGTCCTTGGCAATGAGACCTGACACATTGGCCTGAGTAAGGAAAGCCAACGCATGGCGGCCGCGCATAAACTCACCCGGCAAGGATACAACTGGTGTCCCAAGCGCCAAAGCTTCTATCGTTGTGTTTCCGCCACTCCAAGATTGGAGGTCGAGCGAGGTATCGGCAAGTTGCAAGACCCGCAAGTAATCGGCGGTATTCAGCATCGGCGAAAAGATGGCTCGCACACCTTGAGCAGCCAGACGGGACTCCAATTCGTTCTTTGTGTTCGCAATGTTTCCAGTGAATATCACGATTGGCTTCGTGCTTCTGGTGGCGATTTCGACGAAGAGATGGTCATTCTCCGGAATGAACTTCAGAGGGTTCTGGCAACAAAGCAGGTAGCCATCCTCGGGAACTCCTAACTCGGCATGAGTTTTCTGGGAAGGCACAATCGGGAAACGCGGATACGTCAAGCCGCTTCCCGGTAGTCGCTGCAGCTTCTCCGTGTAATGCTCGTCTCCATTCTCAGGTTCCATCAATGCCGACGAAAGATAGTCATCCATTGTTGGCGACCCGCTGGTCACCGGATGCCCCCATGCGTTCATCTGCCGCCGCGCCAAACGCAAGCCGGAGAGTTGGATAGTTAAGCCATCCATGCCAATGTCCGTGAAGATCAGCGCGTCAAGATCAAGGCTCCGGATGATTGGCGCCACATTCGTGGCTGTGCCCTGAATGTGCAAATATCTATCCGCATGGCGTCGAAATGCGCCGCTGACATTGTCCTCTTGCTCCGCTAGGTTGATAACGTAAGTTTCAATCTCAGAGGAAAGGTTCATCAGCCAGCCGAGCGCCCACCGCGACCCGTTGTAACGCTTGATCCGGTAGCTAATAAATCCAACTCGGGGCTTGCCAGGCTTGCGCGGCGCTTCGATTGATGCGGTTAAGCTCGGAAACGCCTCGGAAGCGTATCGATGAACCACCTTCATCAGCCGTTCCAGATATGGCTTGACGTTCTTTCCGGCATATGCTAGATGAAATGTGTGGAACTGCTGGAGCAGTTCAAAGGTTTCTTGCGCCGGAAATCGTCCCTCCTCAAACCTTTCGAGAGATTCACCAAACCGTGACCACCAGAAATCTAGTTCATCCTGGCTGGCATAATGCGAAGGAAATTGGAGTCGGTAGATTGCACCAAAAGGCGTCCCGTCGAAGGCATCCAATTTTTGCCATCTCTGGCTGAGAGTTTCTGTTCGAAACGCCTCCATGATCTCCGCCTTCGCGGGATTCTGAAAATTGTCGTCGATCACGCCGCAGCGAATTGGCGCTTGACGGTTCAGCTCGGAAACGATCTTGTATTTCTCAAGGAGACCTGTCTCAAGCGCTGCAGGATCATCAATGAGGGCTCCAATCGCCGTCCCGAGCTCATACAGGCCAGAAGGAGCATGCAATTCACGCCCGGCGGCAATGACCACAGACGCAATGCTTGAAAGACTGTCCTGCTGCTCCAATCGAGTCCCGCTTAAGTTCAAATGCTCGTGCTGAATGTAAAACCTATCGCACACGGACGCATCGAATGAGTTCAACGCCCGGCAAGGTGTCGGCCTGTGGTCGTATATCGAGCATTCATGGTTGACGAGGAATGGGCAAACGCTCACTGGCCCAGCACTGCGCGTAGCCCAAAAATCCGCGTCCGCCTTTTCCATTGCGGAGATGGAATCTCGCAGAGCTACGATCTGGTCGGGGGTGAACGTGGCAGTGACATGCTCCAAGACGTCGATGAGCTCCGGTGCGTTAGCAGCCACCATGCGATGGCAACAGGCGTCACAACCCTTCCTGCAATCCACCCGCTGGCCCCTAATGGCGGCCTCCCGATGAACCATGTCGATTTCGGCATCGACAAGGACGTTCAGCTTGCGGGCAAGCTTAGCGTAGCGGGAGATGCCTCCGGCTTCTATCGCGCTACGAGCTGAGGCATAAGCGAACTCGGCAATACCGCGAAGCCGATCAGACATAGGTTATGTATGTTACTTCGAGCGGCTCCACGACTTAGCCGAAACAGGCTGTAGCCGCTCGCCTGAAATTGCCCAACTCAACTTCAGCTCTGCAGATCCAGTCTTGTTGAACCAGGCGACGCGCACCTT
>JBBQMJ010000097.1:0-10249 GCA_038328815.1 Fimbriimonadales bacterium
CCTCGAACTCGCTGTTCAAAGATGGCTTTGCTACTACAACCTCGAAAGACCCCATCAAGGCTATCGCAACAAAGGCAAGACCCCATACCAAACCGTCGAGACATTTCTGCCAAAATGACAGTCAAGATCCCTGGCAATACAAAGGTCAAAGGTGACGGGTGTCGGGTCGGATATTTAGGGCACTGGCCTTTGGAAGGTCTCGACCGCTCCGGCCATTCACCTTGCACCCTCTCACTTTTCACTTTCGAATCGACTTACTCGCCTTCAACCACGCCCCCTTGTCCAACGCCTTCGCATGCCCGTCGGCGAAAGCGACACAGCGGTATCCATCTGGCCAGGTCTTACTGTCGTAGAACAACACCGTCTCGGCCGGCGACGCTATCTGTGTAAAGTTCACCCCCGCCAAGGCCAAATTGAACTCGATCGAGCCGCCGTTTGGGTTAAGCGTCTTTTCAATTGCGGAGTTCTTTGAATAAGGACGCAGAAGGCGGAAGTAACCTTCGGTGCTCTTCACTTTGGGGATCAGTTCGTCGTGATCCTGAAGGTAAATGAGGTGCAACGTTGCCAGCTGCTTTACGTTGCTCAAGGTGCTTGTTCGGGCCGCCATTCGGCGCGCCGCTTGGAAAGCGGGGAAGACGTTGGTCTCGGCCGACATCACGTTGTGCAGGACCTCGCTGGCCAAGTCCGGCTCGGCTAGCTTGAACCCGCGGGCCAGGTCTAAGTTGACCAGGGTTAGCCTAAACGCGGTGGATGGAAGTCCCCTGGGCTGCTTGTTTAGCAGTTGGCTTGTCGTCGCTTGGTAGCAGACAAGCTGTCGATGTCCATTCACCATGAACTCCTGAAACTTTGTGATCAGGATGCGCGACATGGCCAGCGCTCTGGCTTGTCGCGAGCCTCCGACGGCGTCGATGCGGTTCTTGGCGGAGTCATTGTCGTCGAGGAGCTCAATCGCCCGATATTCGCCCTTGAGGTTGGAGGGACTGAGTTGGAGAGAGACGATCTTGCCGGAGAAGACTTCCTGCAAAGTGAAAGACTCAGGGGCGGCGGTCTGCGCGTGGGCGGACGCGAGGGTCGTGAGCAGGATCAAGGCCGCAGGGAGTTTAAGCATTGGCAGTTGGATTATGGGCGAAGGGATTCGAGTCGGCGCCTAATCCATGCCAAACCGGGATTCTTAGGACACCAAGTTCTGAATTCTCATCCCGAGCGGGAGAAAAGGCGAAGTCGAGGGATCGTCTTTGGCCACGCGGCGCTTCTAAAAGTAATTTTGCGATTTGGCTACCCCCTTAAGTCGAAGATGGTAGCTGCCCCTACCTGCCGCACCGGACGGGCCGCCGCGTTCGTCAGTCTCTTCGTGGAACACAGCAAGCGCGATACGGCGGTGAAGAACTTTAAAGAAGAATTCGAGAGAATACAGAGTCTTCAGGACAAGGCGGCGGACAGGATCACTGCGTTCTCGGGGAGCATGGCGTTCATTTACATCCACGCCGTGATCTTCACGGTATGGATCATTCTGAACCTAGTACAGGATAAGAAGGGGTTCGATCCATTTCCCTTCGGCTTGCTGACCCTCATCGTCAGCCTCGAAGCAATCTTCCTATCGACCTTCGTCATGCTTTCACAAAACCGTCAGGGCCACCAAGCCGATCTTCGCGCGGAGTTGGACTACGAAGTCAACGTGAAGGCGGAGAAAGAGATTTGCGAGATCAAGGACATGCTCCATGATCTGCTCAAAGTCCACAATATTGAGTTGCCAAAGAAGGACTAAGCCGTCTAATTGGCTAATAGGAGTTGGGAGAGGAGATATCAACATGCGATTACCATTAATTCTTGCTGCCGTTCTGGTGCCTCTGTGCGCCTTGGCATCCACCAATGACGTTCTGATGTCCATCACCGGTGAGAAACAGGGGGCGTTCAAAAGCGCCGTTGCCCGGGACAACTCGTCAACCGACCAGATCACGCTAACCGGCATGCCACGCACGATGCCGGCGCCAAGGCAAATGAAAGTGATGCCAGAGAAAGGGAAACACCACCAGAACCTACTCTATGTCGTTACGAAACGGGTCGACTGGTCTTCGCCGATGATGAACAGCGCACTAGTCAACAACGAAGTTCTGCCGACAGTCGTGTTCAACATCTACTACAACGACGGCAAAAATCGCCCCGAACTGATGGAGACGATTACCCTCACCAACGCAACGATTACCAATATCAAGCAGGAGCGAGCATCAACAGCGCGAGCCAGAACCCCACAAAACGTCCGAGCCCTTGAGGAAGTCACCTTCACCTTCGAAAAGATTCAGGACGTCCACGTGCCGCCTGTAGCAAAATAGTCTCGCTTTGCATGGCTTTGCGATTGCTTGGCATTGCCCGGGATGCTGGGTGCACGGCTCCGGTCCGAATCCGAAGCAATTGCTAAGCCATGCAAGGCAAAGCCACGCAAAGCGATCCCGCATAAGCCAAGCATTTACTAAGACTCTCGGTCCCAGTCAATCCAGTAGTCTTGAACAATACTAAGGATAGAACGTCCAACCATTTTTACCGGGTCAGACGTCTATGCTGAGGGATACCAGGAGAGAACGATGAAATTATTCAATTGGCCTTTGAAGGGCGTTTTGGCGGTTGGTGTTTTGGGAGGCTTGCTCCTGGTCGGATGCGGCGGAATTGTGCAGGTGCCGGCATCGGTAGGTTTACGTGGCGTTAATGCCATAGCCGATTTGACAAGCGCCACGATCGGGGCCAACGGTGCGCCGCTACTAACAGCGGGCTCCTATACAACGTCAGGTTCTTTCATAACGTTCAACAGCAACCCCGCGACGGGCTTTGTATTGCTAAACTCGGTGGGCCTACAGGTCGCAAATGCGACGGTGGATACAACAACCGGCGACCACTTTACGGCCTACGCATCTAACACGCTCGCAACCCCTCACCTCACCGTCATCCAAGATGACCTAACCGCGCCTACAGCCGGTGATGGCCGCGTGAAGTTTGTAAACCTTTCGCCCGCAGCAGCAACGGTGGATATCTACGTGACGGCTCCAGCCGTCGATATTTCGGCAATGTCACCCAGTCTTTCCGGCTTGACGATGGAGACTGCGCAGTCGCTCACGACCATCGCAGGCACCTACGAAGTTAGAGTCACAACCGCTGGGACCAAGACAGTCGTGCTAGACGTGCAGCTCGCTTCAGCGCTCAAGGCTGGCGATGTCCGCACGTTCCTGGTGCTCGATAACGGTGGTGGCGGCGTTCCGATCCAGCAGAAAGAGCTAAACGACAGCGGAACGTAGAGAGAAGGCTCTGCGTGGCTTGGCATTGCTTTGCATGGCTGTGCATTGCCCGGACAGGCAGCCATTTATTGAGTTGGTGTCGGGAGGGTCGAACCCCGTTTCGACCTTACTTGGTTGAACTTCGACTTACCTATTCAAATGACGCTGTCATTCTGGAACGCGGTCATCCGCCGCCTATTCGCAATCCACATCCGGGCCAGGCCAAGCCACGCAAAGCAATCGCGAAGCCACGCAAAGCCTGCCCCGTAACGCCTGCCAGGAAAAACCAAGAACGGTCGGCGTCTGTGCCGACCGTCTTGTTGCAAGGGGCGCTCGGGTGAGAAGCGCTGGAGGTAGCTCTGTCAATAAATCTTAAGCGGCGATCTGCGACGAAGTCTGGATTGGCTGGAATTTAGCTTTGCCAGCGTGGGCCACAAACTCTTCGTAGCCTTCTAGCACTGCCTGCATCCGGATTGACGTATGTCGCACCAGCTCATGTTCGTCGCAGGGCACTGAGATGATCTTCAACGCGCCGATCTTGATGCATTCGTCCTTGACGTCTGCAAGCTTCATCGATGCGGCGCGATCAAGAGCCTTTGCCTTCGAATGGTCCAAGAGCAGGTTGTACGGCTGTCCGCCAAATCCGGCCAGCATCTTCGTTAGTTGATCGCCAAACACGTCGATCTCATCGGCGGTGACATTCCCACCAAGACTAGCTTCAACAAACGATTCTTCTTCAAATACAGTTATTAAATACATTCGCTTTTTCTCCACAGGGCGCCCTTGCTGGCTGCCTCTCACACGACATTCTTTCCGCGATAACGGAGAACGTCTCCTAGCAATTCAATGGGCGACGCAAAACTCCAGTATTGATGCTGCCAGCAACCCTCTCAGAGCTGGTAAACGTGCCGCTGGCAGGCCTACTGGCAACACATTTACGGGGCTTTGAACCCGAATCACCAGGGGCTTTTCCTTAGAACAAGCATTAGGGTTCAATACACTTCTAATGCTTCCAAATATCGACGATTTTTGGGATTTCAGCGATCCCGCCGCGACTGAAGCGAAATTTCGTGCCATTTTGCCCGATTGTGTGGGGCCGCAGGACGCGAATTACCGTAAGGAGCTACTCACCCAAATGGCCAGGACGCTGGGATTGCAGCGCAAGTTTGATGAGGCGCACGCCGTTCTCGATGGAGTCGCACATGACTTAGGAAGCGAAGAGAATCGACTTCGAGTTCGATACCTCCTTGAGAGGGGGAGGGTATTCAATTCTTCTGGAAGAAAGGACGAGGCCAGGCCGCTCTTTGTAGGGGCCTGGGATTTGGGAAAGAAGCTCGGCGAGGAGGGTTTTGCCGTTGACGCCGCCCACATGGTTGCGATTACCGAATCAAGTGACGGTGCTCTGAAGTGGAATCTTCTGGCCCTTGAACTAGCTGAGAAGAGCGAGCAACCGGCCGCTAGAAAGTGGCGCAAGTCACTACACAACAACTTAGGCTGGACCTATTTCTCATCCGCAGACTACGAAAAGGCCCTCCACCACTTCGAAATGTCCCGCCAAGCGGCTGAAGAAATGGGCGAAATGGGAGCCGAACGAATAGCCCGCTGGTCCATCGCGAAGACTTACCGAGCCAAGGGCGATCTGCAAACCGCTCTTGACCTCCAATACCTCCAGCTAAAAGAAGCCCCCGACGGCCCCTTCGTCCATGAAGAGCTAGCCGAATGCTTGTACGCACTTGGCAAAATCGAGGAAGCAAAGCTCCACTTCGCCAAAGCCCACGAACTGCTTTCGAAGGATATTTGGCTGCAAGCCAATGAAGCGGAGCGTATTGAGAGGTTGGGGAGGTTGGCGGGCAGGATCTGAGTGCAGGATGGAGTATGCAGAATGCTCCCGGATGCATACCGCATACCCCTTTCCGCATACTAACGAATGATGCTCCTCCCCCTCCTAGCCCTCCTAACCATCCGCCCCGATGACAAACCGCCCGCCCCACCGCGCGAGTTTCGAGCAGTCTGGGTGGCGACAGTCGACAACATCGACTGGCCGTCCAAGCGGGGGATCCCGCCTGTGGAGGCTCAAAACGAACTTATCGGCCTACTGGACAAGGCGGCAAGCCTTCATTTCAACGCCGTCATCCTCCAAGTCAGGCCAATGGCCGATGCCCTGTATCAGTCGAAGCTGGAGCCATGGTCTGAGTTCCTGACAGGCACCCAAGGCCTCGCGCCAAAGCCCATATGGGATCCTCTGAAATTCGCGGTCGAGGAAGCTCACAAGCGCGGGCTCGAGCTTCACGCCTGGTTCAATCCCTTTCGGGCCTGGCATCCCGCGGCCAAATCCGCCCCAGACAAAAACCATGTAAGCGTGAGGGAACCGGGCTGGGTCAAGACTTACGGCTCCTTCAAGTGGCTCGACCCCGGCGATTCTGATGCCCAAGCCTTCTCACTCAAAGTCATTCAAGACGTAGTCGATCGCTACGATGTCGATGGCGTCCACATCGACGACTACTTCTACCCCTATCCCATCAAGGGCCAAGATTTCCCAGACGACCCAAGCTATCACGCCTACAAATCCACAGGCGGAAAGATGAATCGCGGCGACTGGCGACGGAGCAACGTGGACACCTTCGTCCACACCATGTACGACCTCGTCAAAAAGCGCAAGCGCTGGGTGAAGGTAGGTATCAGCCCTTTTGGAATCTATCGCCCCGGCATCCCCTATGGAATTCAGTCAGGTGTCGACCAATATGACGGCCTCTACGCCGACGCCCGCAAATGGCTAAACGAAGGCTGGTGTGACTACTTTACGCCTCAGCTCTACTGGAAAATCGCCCAAACGCACCAGGCCTACCCAACCCTCCTTCAGTGGTGGCAAAACCAGAACGTGAAGGGCCGTCAGATGTGGCCCGGCAACTACGCAAGCCAACTCTCAGGTTCTCCCGCCTGGCCAGCGTCAGAACTCATTCAGCAAATTGGCCTAACTCGCAAGGCGCACGGCGTCAGCGGAAATGTCTTCTTCAGCATGAAGCCATTCTTGAGCGACGCGGGTGGGATCAATGAGGAGCTTCTAAAAGGGCCCTACAAGGAAGCGGCACTGGTACCCGACTGTCCCTGGCTCGGCGGCAAACCGGTCGCCGCGCCTGAGTTGATCGATGTTCGACTTGGACCAACGTGGGAAGCCAAAATTAAGCCGGGCAAGGGTGTTCAGCACCTTTCTATCTGGGCTCGATATGGCGAGAAGTGGTCGTTTGAGTCAAAGGGCCAAGTAGATAACCTGCGATTAGGCGCATCCAACGCCGGTTTTCCCATCAGCGAAGTCGCAGTGGCAGGAGTCGATCGCTATGGCACAGTCGGCGACTACACCGTCTGGAAGAACTGACTTGTAGTGTGCAGCGACGTCAGCGCACCCCGTAGTTACGCTACCTGCTTCACAAAATCCGGCAGCTCCGACTCCACGTTCCTAACGTGCCGGTTCATCAACATCACCGCCGCAAGCACAGCCGACACAACTCCCATAAGCACTAAAATCAACCGAATCCCAGCCCCAGCCCCGGTCCCCACAATCGGCCCAAAAACATTAGCCAACGACCCGCCCGGCATCATGCCGGGGGTAAATATCTTGTCCGCAAGCGGCCCGGCTATTCCAAAAGCCAGCGGCTGCATCACCTGAGCGATCATGCTTCGAATCGCAAATACCCGTCCTTGAACATCGGGCGCCACCTTGCTCTGCCAAATCGCCTGGCTCGAGGTGTTGACCATTGGCATCCAGAACATGAAGGCAAAGCTCACCGCCGTAAGGAGGAACGCAGTCGGCGGAAAAACGAGAAACAGGGCGGTAAGGGCCGCCACTATCCCAACACCGAGCACCCCGTAAATCCTCTTCCGAAAACCTCGCCAAACCGCCATCACCACAGTCCCCAGGATCATCCCAATCCCGCCAGCTCCCATAACGCGGCCAGCCACGTCGGCGTTAAAGAACGTCAGGGCCAGGGGCGTAAATAGAACGCCGGAGATTCCGCCCAACATGTTCAGCATCATAAAGTACGAGACAAGCCCCAGCAGTCCAGGACGTGCCCGTATATAGGTCCATCCGTAAAAGGCTTCCTTGAAGAAGTGCTGCTCGACATGTTCGATGCTGCGGACTGGGCTAGGTATCCGCACGAAGGATAGGCAACCAACGCAAATGGCAAACGAAATCACGTCGGCGATGACCAAAGATGCCAAGCCGCCAGCGACCATGGCTACACCGCCAATGATCGGGCCGAGCACGCCCGAAATGGCCTGGTTGAAAAGCAACAGGCTATTCGCCCTGCTAAGGTGTCTCTTGGGCACGATCATCGCGACCGCGGCCGACATCGCCGGCCAGGCAAGCGTGCCGAAAACTGCGCTAACTCCGACAAGCGCATAGATTTGCCAGAGCTGAATATGGTGCGTCAACACCAAAATTGCGAGGATCAAGGAAGACGCCCCCGCTCCGACTTCGCTAACGATCAACGCGATGCGCCTATTCCAGCGGTCGACCAGGGCTCCCGCAACAGGCATCATTAGCACCGAAGGAACGCTAAAGGCAAGCGACATCAAGGCGAATCCAGTCGCCGAATGGGTCTGCGTGTATATCCACACGCCAATGCCAAAGGTCGTCAGGGCAGAGCCGAGAACCGAAAAAAGCTGCCCAGCCCAGATGACAAGGAACGTGCGCATGCTCTCGCCTGCGCTTTCGGTTTCCTGTATTTCTGGTTCTGCAATCGACATGGGAATTCTAAGTAGTTACTGGATTTGATGAAAGGGAAGTTACGTGAACAATTCCTCATCTGGGGAAACACTGAGAACAGCTTGTCATTCCGAACTCCGTGTGAGGAATCTTGAAGGAATGGCTATTTGGACTTTGAATTCCGCACGTTCAACAAATGCCGCCAGAACTAGGGCAATTATCGCCTACCTCAAGATTCCTCACAGAGAGTTCGGAATGACACCCGCAAAACGAAAAACGGCGGCTAAAAGCCGCCGTTCCTAAATCGAAAACGAGCCCCTAAGCTTCGACGGTCTCGAGATCCTCGCCCGCTTCAGCCTCAACGTCTGCCTTCTTAGCCTTCTTAGCAGAAGCCTTAACTTCAGCCTCGATAACCGGCTCTTCCTCAACAGGCGCCTCAACGACGGCCTTAGGATCGAAGACTTCAACCGTCACAACGGCGTCAACAGCTCGGTGAAGATCCAGTTCAACCCGGTGGCTGCCCAGACGCTTGATCGGCTCGATGAGAGCGATGTTCTTCTTCTCGATCGTCTCGCCCAGCTGAGCTTTGATGGCATCGGCTACGTCTTGCGACGTGATCGCGCCGAACAGCTTGGTCGTGTCGGAGCCAACCTTTCCTTCAATGCGAACGGTCTTGCCGTGCAGCTTCTCTTTGAGAGTCTCGGCGGCGGACTTAGCGCCTGCCGTCTTGGCATCGAGTCGAGCGTTTCGCACTTCAAGCGCCTTCAGCTGATTCTTGTCAGCGAGGATCGCGAGACCGCGGGGGAACAGATAGTTCCGTGCAAAGCCGTCAGCAACGCTCACGACATGCCCTTCTTTGCCAACCTTGGGCACCGTTTGATTCAAAATGACCTTCATCTTCGTTAAAACCCTTATTCTATTTGCGCACGCCAATACCGATGGTCGGCGCGTTTTGGCGGAATATGTGATCCATTCCTATCCAGCCGAACACGCCTTCTCGCAATTCGTATTGCATTCGCAGGTTGAGCCGAGGATCGTTAATATCGAACAGATCGCCCCGGAAGCCCAGCTTAGGCGTGAGGCGGTAGTCTACCCCAAGTCCAGGCTTGCTGGCATATACTCCATAACGATAATCGCCTCGGGCCGAGAACGGCTTGCCTAGCTGCGCGATGATCTTGTTGGCCTCGAACGCATCATACACACCTAGGTTCATCGTGCCATCGAACATCGGCAGTTGCGCAGTGATGTCGGTTCTCCAGTAGCTCGGCTTGCTCTGCCTCGTGAGGTCCATTTCAAGTTTGATCGGCGCCGACTTACTGCCCGGTTTGCTAAAGAACCCACCCAGCTTCTTGAGCACTTCGCGTGCTTCGTCCTCGATCAGGCCCGCCTTGTCGGCAAGCTCAATTGCCTTCTTGCTCACGATTGCCCCGTTAGCTGAAATCTCCTCGGCGTTTTTGGCGATTTTGGTGCCGGTGTGCGTGATATCGGCCACGTTGGCCATTGAGGTGTTCATTGGCTCGCGAAGCTTGGGATCATTCACAAACTTGTCTATATCGGCGACAAGGTTCTGAGCCTTTTCGGCCGTCTTATTCAAGGTTTTGAGCAAGGCAACAGAGTTATCTTGCAGCTTGCCGTCCTTCAACAGCTTGGCGACCAGAGCGGTGCTTGTCTGCACGTCCGCCATTGCAAGGGCGGCGCTGTGGATAGCGGCGTCAATCTGCGTGCGGTTAGCCGACATGAGCGTCTGCGTCTGCTCCGCCACAAGGCCGAATTTCTGAATAGTGTCGCTGCTGGTCTTTATCAGCGTCTGGAACTGATCCATCAGCTTGCCGTTTTCCATGAGCTTGCGAGTGGCACGCAGGGTAAGGGTCAGCTCTTTGATCGTTTCCTTGCTGTCGGGCAGAATGGCATCCAGCGGGTTGGGGCGGTTGCCAACCAGTACCGATCCCGCTGGCAGCGGCGGCGCCTGGCCGTCGGGAGCGACGATGGACACCGGCGAGGTTCCAAGGCTGAGAAGGGAAGACGGCAGAACCGCGGTTGAGCCCTGCGGCACGTTAACGTCCTCGTTGAGTTCAAGAGTCATGCGGGCCAGGTGTGCCGTCTGAAGCGCGACTTTCTTTATCGTTCCAACCTGCACGCCAGCCATCAAAACTTGGGTGCCTTCCTGGACGCCACCGGCATCTTGGAAGTCGGCGTAATACGTCTTAGTTTTCTTCCCAAGCAAGCTCTGCCCCACAAAGAAATAAGCGCCATAAAGCAGCGCCACAAAGACGATCAAAAG
>JBBQMJ010000098.1:0-10148 GCA_038328815.1 Fimbriimonadales bacterium
TGTGTCCTTTGCCATAGACTTCGGAATTACACCCATACGCGACTTGCTATATTCGATGGAATTGCCCTTATCGAAAACCTTGTAGGCCGAATTCTCCGAGATCCAGCCTTCTCCAGACGACCGGCGTTCCGTGTACAAGAAACCGTCTTTGGTGCCCCACTGGAACGGAGGCAAATTCGCTGCTTTGCCCGTCCCGTCTTCTCGAAAAGTCACTTCACGTTTTGACCGAAACTTCCAAATGCCTTCCCATCGCCCGACCAACCTCGGATCACGGCTCTTCGGAACAGGTCTGTAAGGCATCCTTTGGAACGGCCCGAAATACCAAGTGCAGGCCCAAACGAGAAGGGCTGTGGCAAGTACAGCACACCACCCAACAAGATATGGCCTCATAGCTCACATTATCCGTTAACCAATCTGCCACCTGCCGCCGTACTTCGGCGAATCCGACTGAGGCGACATGGCTCGACAAGCTTGGACTTTTCAGCGGAGAGGGTAGATTGCTGTTGGAGCGATAGCTCATCGGAAGCGCTATGGTAGCGATCCTTGTCGCAATGGTTATCGGGGCACGAGCGGTGGGGATGCAGCCCGTTCAGCAACAGGACGCCCACTCGAAGAATGCAATTGCAGCAGCAAAGATTCTCCGCAAGGCGGGTTCCCTCAATGCAAAGTCAATTGAACGACTGCGTGATCTCGGTGAAGACGCCTTTGAGCCGGTACTGAAAACATTCCTCTCCCGATGCCATAGCATCGACGCAAACCCAGAGTTGTCAGGCAACCTGGATGAGCGGACGCGGTGGCTAGCCGGACTGCTGAGAAAGAAGGACGAGCCTCGTAGAGTTAGCGCGTTGAAGCACGCGCTTGAATCGGCAGACGGCAAAGGTGCTGCTCAGGTTTGGTTTATTCGCGCGCTTATGGACGCCGGTGGCTGGAAGGTTGCAGAGCCCTATTACAATGAGATGGGAAAGTCGTTCGAGGGTAACCAATTGCTTTGTGAAGACGAAAGGGCCGCTGATTGCGATCCCAAAGCGGAGGGCAAATTGCTAGCGGTGCTAAACGCTTCAAGCGATCAAAATAGCTGGCAGCGTAGAGAAGCATATTGCTTTGCCGCCGCGATGGGCAAGGCGGGACTCAAGAAAGTGCTAGCCCTGCGCAAGAGCAGCCCAATCCAAGCGCCGGCAGACGCGACAGAAGGCGAGAAGATATTTGCCGCAGCTCTCGACAGCGAGTTCCACTGGGTGCCCTGGGACTGGGCACCGATTGTCCTATATGGGCCGCCTGGTATCCGACAAATTCCTATCCCTGGAAAAGCGACCATGACGTGGCGGCCCTATTCCGCGATCAACACGGACAGAGCAACGCGACTCCCGAAGGAGCCCACCTACATCTTCCTTGGAACTCCCGGTCGGAAATCTGGAAAAAGCCTAGACGATTTCATCGATTGGAGTCCAGACAGACGCTCCGTAGAAGTTTGGATTCGTGTTGTTACTGGCACTCTAAGCGGCAGTACGGACGTGTTGGTGCTCAGGAAGTTTGGAAGCGAGTGGTTGCCAATCTTGAAGGAAACGATGGGAGTTTCGTAGTCACTGTGGGTGTGCAAACCTTTAGTCTTAGAACTGCTCCATTCAGTCTCCCGCCAAGTTATAGCTTTCCTTCAAATCGACGACCCAGCTGTCGTGGACATGGTCCACGTAAATCGTATAGTAGTTTTCATGGTCAAATTCGCGGCCGTCGCAACAGCAGTAGCCTTTGACCAATACTCGTTTGCGAGACAAGTACGTAACCTTGTCAATTTGTATGTACCTGTAGCGCTTTAGCTTATCGATGCGAAGCCACGACCGATCCACGGCTTTCATTCCAATTTATCGAGATTTGGAATCGATATGGTCTTGCTGCCCGTAATTTTAGGCGAGACGCAGTAAACCAATGGCTTGTGCTTATCCGAGTCACCCGGGATCTCAACGCAATACATAATGCTCGCTTCAAGGATTGGGTATCGATTGGTCGGCGGCTTCCTACTACGGGTTTGTCCCGCAAACGCTGGGCTGCCTAACAGCGTGAGAGCTACGATCGTTGGCCGGAGCAGTCCGCGGCTCAGGTGAGGAATACCGACTGTAATCATCTTGAACTTCAATCCGGCGCTCCCACTATAACACTGTCCTTCTTGCTAACGACCCATTCCCCCTGCTCGATATTCAAGTAGAGTTTGCCGTAGGCCTCTCCCAGAACTTCGCCATGGTCGCGGAGTAGCGAGACCGCAACGAGGACTCGTCTCGCGCTTATTTTCGTGATTTTGTCAACCCGAACATAGAAGAAACGGTTCGAACGGTTATCTGAGTTAACATTGGTTGTGACGGGCTTCATTCCCGCTTGGTCCAACCTGGGCAGATCAACATAGGCTGTGCCCGTAACATCAGGCGAAACCCGGTAGAGCCAGGGTCGATGGATTCCACAGTCATCCCGAATATCTGCGAGGCAGTAGAGAATGCTCGACTCAAATATTGGTATGGTCTCACCGAAAGGGCTTTTCAATGTTGGTCCGATCTCGCCCAGCATGTTCAACGATTGAAAGTGTTCTAGGCCTTCAATCTCAAGCTCAGAGCTTGAGATTGCTCTTTCGTAGGAGCCGGTCGTCCTGGCGAACCGGGGCGTATGAGACCGTTTTGCGATGACGATGTGGACTATCTGGCCGCGAGTTGCCACCCTCGAGGTCTGCGTTTGAATCGCAACTTCTCGGTCGTTTTCCGTAGACGACCAGCCCGAATACATAAAATCCTCTTGGCTGTACGGAGTGCTCCATGACCTTAAGAGCTTGTGGTCCCGGGCTCTACGTTCATCAAGCCTCATATGCGTCTTTCGGTTTCGATACGCGGACCGCGGATTCGTAAGCCTTGCGGACCAGAAGTTGCCTGATTTATCAATGGCGATGGGAATTCCGACCGACAGCTCCGGCCCATTCCAAAGACGCTTGCCGGTCGCGAGATCTACGGCTGATATTGTCATCGCCGCTCTCCGTACGCTGACCAATTCGGAGGCCCGCTTTTCGAACGAGCCTCCAAGTTTTGTCGTCGGAGCAGCGGGCTCTAAGTAAATCACGTACCTGTCGGAGGCTACGACGTGAGGCAGGTAACCCCAGTCTTCCAGCTGCTTCTTCCAGACCGTCCTCCCACTTTCAGAGACTACTTCGATGACCCTTGAGACGGCGTCATCGCCCTGCCTGTACCGTAACAGAAAGGACCGAGCGCCAGGAATCCGCACAACCGGCTGAATCGCGATGCCAGACCGAACCCACTTGGTGCCGCCATTCTGGTAACTGATTGAACTTGCTGATACTCTGATTTCAGCCTGGATTTGGATCGCAATGCCAGTAATCAGGCTCAGCATCGGGTTACCTGGTTGACGTTGTTACGACGAACATACGTTATTTCTCCCTGCGCAACACCATCGTCGTGTCCTCGGCGTAGGTGACTTCCAACGAGTCGTTCGAAGTCCAACGAAATGGGAACGTGACTGGTGGGGAGGTTGCTTGGTCGGCCTTTTCGTTTCCAAAGACCTTCTTTGTCACGGCGTTTGCGCCTTCATAGGACACACCCGTTCCCGTAAGGATCAGCTCGCCGTTGTCCGCCGTCCAAGTGCCAGTTTGCTTCGTTTTCAACCCGTTCGAATCGGTAACCAACGTATAAGTGCCATCGGCCTTAAAGGTCTCAGTCGTGGTGTGGCCCAAAGAGGCTACGTCCCAAGTCCCAACCAAACTTGGCTTCGAGCAACCGGCGACTAGTAGCAGAATTGGGAGGCAGCACCACCGAATTGGACTCATGCCGAATTATATGACATTAAGGTGACGGGTGACGGGTGACGGGTGACCGGGTATGCCTATGGACTTTGTGAACAGAGACGCGCATGGTGGATATCGACAGAGGAGCCCTGGTTGGCATCCGGAGGAACGAAGGATCGTGATCACAAGCGCGGTGTTTCCACCTGAATGCCGTGTGACCAACAACGATCCTTCACTTCGCCTCTGCTTCACTCAGGATGGCGATTGCCCGCCAATTGTTACTTGCCGATAACCAAGATCGAGAACGAGCCAGGAAGCGTCGGGCCTCTCCTCGGACGGTCACCGGCTGCTGCCGGCGTCGGCGCAGGACCATACTCGGCGGCGATTAGGTAGACCTGATTGGTCTCGGTATCGACCGTCATCGTCTTGGCGCCTCGTATCGTCTGAACCGTCTGTTCTACGGCGAAACTCGTCGGGCTGGCCTCCTTGATGATCGTGAGGGTGCCATCTCCCTGCGAGCTGAAGCACTCCATCGTATTGGGATTAAAGCCCGCGCCGTCGCATCCGTTGCCGATAGGGAGGTCGGTTATGTAATGCCCGTCGCCTGCGTCGAGGATTACCATGACGTGCGGATCGCGGCAAGCTACAAAGAGAATGTGGTTTACCGCGTCGATCGCTAGACCGGCATTACCGCTACCTTTGCCGCCTAGGGTGTAGGTGGCGGTGACCTTCATCGTTGCTGCATCGATTACGGCAACGCTACCCTTATCCTCGATATCCACATAGATATGCCCGTTGCCATCGGTGACCGCTTGCTCCGGGGCCCCGCCCAGGTCTATGGTGCCAAGGACAGAGCCGTCGTTGTCGTCAATCACGGTTGCGTTCGGAGCACTGTGGCTGAAGACATACGTGCGATGGTTGAAGGCGTCGTTGAGGATGCCGTCCGGTCTGCCATCGACCGGGATGGTCTTGACGAGCGCCATCGTGGTCGTATCCCACATGGCCACTGGTTTGCTGGGATGCGAACGCGTGATTAGTAGAAGCATCTGCTGCCGCGCCGCGTGCATTGGTATTCGGAATCTCGCCTGCCGCCTCAAGCGTGTCGAGATTGAATGCTGAGACTCTGGCCGTCTGTCCACCCCGGGCGATATAGAGCTTTCTACCTGCAACGTCCGCGTAGACGTAATCAAAGCCGCCCTCACCGCCGACCTTGGTGGTTTTGAGGACATGGTAAGGGCCGTCATCGGCCTTGTGTATGAAGCCGCTGGCCGCAAGGATTGCTAGTGAAGCAAAGGTGAATACTGTCGCGAGTCGCATTAATGAAAGCCTCCAAAACATGTGCGTCAAAGTGAGCGCACTTAGGGTTTACGATACCGGGCAGGGAAGGCATGAGCCTGAAATCTCTCACAGGTGTTATGGGACGTGACGGGTGACGCGGTGGCCTTCCATGCTGTCATTCCGAACTCCGTGTGAGGAATCTTTGCGAAACAGGTACTTGTGGATATTCATTGGGGTCAATTAGCTTCGACAGCTAGATCCCTCACACAGAGTTCGGGATGACAATGTACCAATAGGGGCGACGCCGCTGCCACTCTTACGCTAAGGTGGCGGTGCTTCGGGATAGTCCCTTAGCCCCCCAGGAATTCATTGGACTCTAAATTTCGTACAAAGTGACGAGTAATCGTGACGGGCCGGAGCATTCAAGTCCGACCCGTTACTTTTCACTTTTCACCCGTCACTCCAAGGAACTTATGATTCGAAAACCGTTTCGCACACTCGCCGCTCTTGCAGCCGCCATCGCATTTTCAGGCCTTATCGTCACGACAAGCGCCGCCCAGGGTGGGTCGCGAGGCGTAAAGGACCCCTTTTCAGCGCCAAACGCCACCGTCCACTACGCGCCGGACCGCATGTACGATCTAAAGAACATCGACGTCGTTGTCAACGTTGACTATCCCAACCGCACCGTCACCGGTAAGACCACAAGCACGCTAACGCCACTCCAAGACGGGCTAACGATGCTCAAGTTCAACGCGGGCGGCTCGACGAAAATCGAGGGCGTTGAACTGAACGGCCACTTTGCGCAGTACAAGCGAGTGGACGACGGCATCGAAGTCACCTGCCCGCCGGCCAAGCTCGGCGAAACGATGGACGTCACAATCCACTATCACCTCAAGAAATCGGAACTCAAACCGGGTGACGGAGGAGGGTTCCACTGGCTCGATGAAAGCAAGGGCGAGCCCTCCAAGAAGGGCTTCTGGACGAACGGCGAGACAGATGAGAATCGGGACTGGGCGCCAACCTGGGATTACCCCAATGATTTCGCAACCAGCCAAACCACCTGCACGGTTCCCGCAGATTGGGATGTAGTGGGAAACGGCGTCAAGCTCTCGGACAAGGTCTCCGATGACAAGAAGACGAGGACTGTTGTTTGGAAGATGGATATTCCCCACGCCACCTACCTCTTCTCCCTAATGGCCGGGCCGCTGGATATCAAGAAGGACAAATGGCGCGGCGTGGACCTGTGGTACGTGGTCCCGCGTGGAAAGGGCAACCTCATCGACTACACCTTCGAAGATACGAAGGATATGCTCAGCTTCTATTCGGATACCCTGGGCTACAAATATCCCTGGCCCAAGTACGCACAGGATTGCACTTACGAGTTCGGCGGCGGGCAGGAAAACGTCAGCGCCACAACGCTCGGCCAAGACTTCCTCACCGATAAGCGCGCCGGAATTCACAGCATGGACTCGCTGAACTCGCATGAAATGGGTCACCAGTGGTTTGGCGATACCGTCACTTGCAAGGACTGGGGGCAAATTTGGTTGAACGAAAGCTTCGCCACGTTCATGCAGATGATGTACTTCGAGCATAGCCGCGGCATCTACGCGTACCAAAACGAGATTGAGCAGAACAGCCAAGGCTATATCGATGAGAGCCACCGCTATCGCCGACCCATGGCAACCAACTTTTATCAAGAACCCGGTGTCATGTTCGACCAGCACACATATCCAAAGGGCGGCGTGCTCTTGCATTCTCTCCGCCGGATGCTAGGCGACAAGCCGTTCTTTGCTGGCCTACACCGCTACCTTGAGAACCACCAGCATTCCCCTGTCGAAACGGGGATGCTCTGCGAGGACATGACCGAGGCCAGCGGCATCAACTGCCACCCTTGGTTCGACCAGTGGATTCTCAAGCCTGGGCACCCCATATTCGACTGGAGCTGGACTTACGATGACGCCAAGAAGGAAGTCGTGGTCCATGTCAAGCAGACTCAGGACCTTACGGGGGGCGTGCCGATCTACGATATCGCGGCCAAGGTCGCTCTAGTTCACGGTGGGGTAGAGCGGAAGGATATCCATTTGAATGCCGCCGATCAGGAGTTTCGAATCGCCTCGGCGTCAAAGCCAGATGCCGTGGTGTTCGACCCAGATCACGACTTTATGCGAGAGATACCGAAGCAGCCTTGGGCGCGGGAAGAGCTCATCGCCGTCGCCAAATACGCGCCGTGCTGCACGGATAAAGTCGACGCAATGCGAAAACTCCTCACAGACAAACCTTCGGACGCGGAGGTGCATGCGGCTGTGGAAATTCTTAAGTCGGATCAAGGGCCGTTCCCCGCAATCGCTGGCTACAAGTCGCTCATGGAGTTGAAGAGGGAGGACCTGCGGTCATTTTTTGAAAGCGAACTTAGCCACGAGTGTTATGGAAGGAAAACAGACGCAACCCAAGCGCTAGGTCTGCTTTCTAGTGAGCCGGCGGAGAACCAGCGGTTAAGGGCCTTGATCGACGACAAGCAGCCATATGCGGTCGTCGCCGAGGCGATCCGGGCTCTTGGCAAGTTGGACTACGCCGGTAGCCGTTCCCTTATTGAGGCCCAGGCTAAGACCTCAATGAATTCGAACATCAGGGCCGCCGCACTTGGCGCAATGGTCGACACCAATGCGCCAAACGTAGCAGAACTGATCTTCGCCGCCGCCGCCGAAGACAACCCAAGCGAAGTGCGCATTGCTGGATTCCGGGCATTGTCGACCTTCAAGGGCTCCGATCCACGAATAGTTGAAGTTCTGCGGTCGGGCCTCAAGAATCGAAATTTCCAGTTGCTTGCCGCTGTGCTGCAAGTAATTGGTGAACGAAAGGTCAAGGAGCTGATTCCGGACATCGAGCAACTGAAGAAAGACATTCCGCAAGGAGCAGGATTCTTCCAGGAGACAATCGACGCAATCAACAAGGCCTAAACAGATCCTCGAGAATTGACGGTCCGGATGCGGCTCGTACCGACGTCCGGACCATCAAAGCTCGGGAATCTTTGAAACTTCCAAGCTGGGCTGTAACGCCCTTCAGGGTTACTTTCGGCAGTCCTGTGTATAGTGCTAGCAAGACCTATTCGCAGGATTGCCATGCTCATGAAACCCAAGACACTTCGAACACTCTCATCAATCGCCGTCTTCTCACTCGGCCTCGTCGCAATCAGCGGCGCACAAGGAGGCTCCAGGGGGCGGACTAATCCGTTTTCCGCGCCCAACGCCACAATCCACTACGCCCCGGATCGCGACTACGACCTCCAGAACATCTATGTGGAGCTGACTGTCGACTACCCGAACCGAGCAATCGCCGGGTTTGCGACAAGCACCATAGCGCCCCTTACGAACGGCTTGACAAAGATCAAGCTCAACGCCGGAACAACCATGAAGATCAGCGGTGTCACCGTTGACGGCAAGTCGGCAAGGTTCACAAGAGACGGCGAGGACGTTACCATTTCCACTCCACTGCTTCAAAAGGGCAAGAAAGTAGATGTGACGGTCACGTACTCGGTTCCTCGGGACCAGCAAGGCGGTCGCGGTGGCGGCTGGCATTGGATCGATCAGGGAGCTATGGGGGCTAACCACGTAGGATTCTGGACCCAGGGCGAGACGTCGGGCAACCGCGGCTGGGCGCCGGTTTGGGATTATCCGAACGACTTTACTACCAGCGAAACCAAGGTGACCGTCCCAGCGGATTGGGATGTTGTCGGCAATGGCAAGCTCGTCTCAGACGTGCTCAACGATGGCGGCAAGACGCGAACGTTTGACTGGAAGCTCTCTATCCCCCATGCGACTTATCTGCTGTCCGTGATCGGTGGCCCGCTCGATATCAAGAAGGATAAGTGGCAGGGCGTCGATCTTTGGTATGTGGTGCCTCGTGGCGAAGGCAACTTGATCGATGAATCGTTTGGCGATACCAAAGACATGCTGACCTTTTACTCCGAGACGGTTGGCTACAAATATCCTTGGCCCAAATATGCGCAGAACGCGATGTTTGACTTCGGCGGTGGCATGGAAAACGTCAGCGCAACAACGCTTGGCGAGAACTCATTGACCGATGCCCGCTCAGGCGACCATGCGATGGACAGCTTGAACTCCCATGAGCTTGGTCATCAGTGGTTTGGTGACACCGTGACCTGCAAGGACTGGGGCCAGATTTGGCTGAACGAGAGCTTTGCCACGTTCATGCAGGAGATCTATTTCGAGCACAGCCGTGGCGCAAACGCTTATGCCCGGGAACTAGAAAGCAACACTCAAGGCTATATCGCGGAGAGCCGCCGTTACAAGCGCCCGCTGGCAACCAACTTCTACTCCGACCCTGGCGCAATGTTCGACCAGCACACTTATCCTAAGGGTGGCGTGATCATTCACATGCTGCGCAAACAACTTGGCGACGAGAAGTTCTTCGCCGGCCTGAAGCTTTACCTAAACACTCATCAGCACACGCCGGTGGAAAGTGCCGACCTTTGCGAGTCCATGACTGAGGCATCTGGAGTGAACTGCCGCCCCTTCTGGGATCAGTGGATTTACAAGCCGGGCCACCCTGTTTTGGACTACACGTGGACCTACGACGGTGCGGCAAAGCAGGTTGTCCTTAATGTCAAGCAGACACAGGACACGAAGGATGGCACGCCGATGTATACGATGCCCGGCACCGTTGGAATTCTTGCCGGCGGAATAACGAGAGTGCCGATCACTCTCAATGCTGCCGACCAGACGTTCAAGATTGATGTTGCTTCCAAACCTGATTCTGTTCTGCTCGATCCGGATCATGATTGGCTGCGTGAGATTGCGACCCCCCACTGGTCAGCGGACGAATACTCGGCGATCGTCAAATATGCGCCGAACTGCATCGACCGAACCTCGGCGATGTCCAAGATGCTTAGCGACAATCCATCAGACATTGCGGTCCAAGTGGCTGTCGATGCTTTGAAGGCTGACACTGGCAAGAATCCGGCGTTTCTTGGCTACAACGGCTTGGCTTCCCTCAAGAAGGAATCCTTACGGTCCTTCTTTGAGAGCCAATTGGATCATGCCAACTACGGAAGGCGAGGGCTTGCAATGAGAGCGCTAGG
>JBBQMJ010000099.1:0-10080 GCA_038328815.1 Fimbriimonadales bacterium
AATGCAGACAAGTCGTTCAGCGAGCGAATGGAAGCGCCTGGCGAGCCTGACAGCAGCGCTTCAGGCAAGTACACGGTCGTCTTGCAGGATGGCTTCCCGGGGCAAAACGGCCGTTCTCAAACCGTGCCAATGCTTGAACTGCGGGTGGAGATATATAACGGCAAGCCTGCCCCTATGGAAGCAAGGCAATACGCCAGACGTTTTATGATCGACATGAGTTCGCCGGAGCCGGTCCTGTCGGACCTCCTGGAAGAAGTCTTATGTCGCCCGGCGGATAGGGCCAGAGTCGTTGCAAAGTTGAAGGCGGCGGAGCCTCCACCGGCGCCGAAGCTGAAACTCTCGAAAGCCGATCAGGCTTCAACCGCAAGGTGGTCGTTGGTTTGGAAGCATTCGATCGCCGCGCCCGAGAGACTGAATGAAATCGGTCTGGCCGTATCAAGGCTGGAGGGGGCGGATGTTGTCTTTGTTGATACAGCAAAGGCTCGAGTCTTACTTGACGCTAACGGCAATCAAGGTCTTTCCGTGCCGCTTGATTCGGCTTCAGAAACGTTCCCGGTGAACTTCTTGGGTCAAGAGGCGATAGGCGAGTACAACGTGTGGGATAGCACGGTCAGGGTGAGGTTGGCTTCTGGTCGGCTTCTTTGGAAAACCACGGAACTACCAGGAGTTGACTGCGCTAGTGCCGTTGATATGGGCGGCGGACAGGGCCAAGGTATTGCAATTTCGCTCAATGGTGGCGCAGGTGCTTTGATGTACGACACCAGGGGCAAGCTCCTATGGGAGTTGAACAAGAATATGGGCAACGATTGGTGCATCGACGAACTGCACTTTGCGACCGGGGCTCCCGCGGGTGTCGTTATCGCAGACAATGACATCGTCCTCGTTGATGCTAAAGGCGCGGTTATCAAGCGCATCGAGGAGGAAACCGGGGCTGTGCGAGGCGTGGATCTGGACAGCGATGGCCGTGATGAAGCGATTACCCTCGGTACGACGGTTTCCAGCGGTTTACGCCTTTCCGCCTTCGACCTCTCCGGGAAGAAGCTTTGGTCGGCCCACACGAAAGGGGAGACGGCGTCCCTTAAGAAGCCAATCCTGGCCGGCCACTTTTTCGATAAGACCGTTACCCTTGCCTTGGTGGATGAGGGTGGCTTTGTGCAGTTCTACGATTCAAAAGGAAACGGTGCTGGCGTTTTTCTGATGCCCGAAGGGGAAGCACTTGCTGCCTGCACGATCGGCAACGCCAAGGGTGGAGACGATCTTCTGATACGCACTCACAGCGGAGTTTCTCGCTACACTTGCACGGACTTTCAAGCTGCCGAGACGAAGCGCGGGGGCTAATGATCCGGCGTCAACGACCGTAGAATTAAGGTGATGAAAACCATCAGAACCCTCTCGAGGGTGCTGGCGGGCTTTCTGAACAGGCTCAATAAGGATGTTGAAGCTTTTTGCAGCGTTGCAGGCTATGTTCTTTTAGGAACTAGGCTACAGGCAACGTGCGTGCGAGGAAGCATGTGCGGATGGTCGGAATCCTGCGAGTGCCGAACTCGACTCTAACTTCGACAACACGACAAGCAAAGGCTCTTGCGATGGTGCAAGGGTCCTTTTTGTATACGGGATGCGGGAGTTCAGGTCGAGAGTGGCTTTCATCGGTCGAGTTCGCTTCCGCCATTCTGCATACCGCATCCGCGTTCATCGACGTTTAGTCCACCTCGCATGACGTAGTATTCGATCATGGAGACTCGTAAGATTGGATCGCTGGAAGTGTCGGTGGTTGGGCTGGGGTGCAACAACTTTGGGCGTCGCATTGATCAGGAGGCAACCAAGTTGGTCGTGGATGCCGCGCTCGATGCTGGGATTAACTTCCTTGATACCGCCGATATCTATGGCGGGACAAAGAGCGAGGAGTTCCTGGGCAACGTACTGGGCTCAAAGCGAGACAGCATCGTCCTTGCGACCAAATTTGGGATGCCTCACGAGGACGGCCGGAATGGCGCTAAGCCAGCATATGTCAAGCTGGCGCTTGAAGACAGCCTTCGCAGACTCCAAACCGATCGGATCGATCTCTACCAACTCCACAAGCCTGACAACGAGACGCCAATCGCAGATACTCTTGGCGCCATGAACGACCTTGTCAAAGCGGGGAAGGTTCGCGAAATCGGTTGCTCCAACTTCTCTCCTTTGCAGCTTCAGGAAGCGGAGAAGGCTGCCGAGGGCGGCGCAAGATTTGTCAGCGTCCAGAACGAGTACAGCCTCTTGAATAGAGAGCCCGAGAAAGGCGTGCTAAAGGAGTGCAGGGAGCTGCATATCGCCTTCATTCCTTATTTTCCGCTGGCTAGTGGTCTGTTGAGCGGCAAGTATCGGAAAGGGCAGCCAATTCCCGAGGGCACCAGAATTCAGGAAGGCTCGGAGAGGTTGACCGCAGGGAACCTGGAAACCGTTGAAGCGCTGATAGGTTTTGCGGAGTCGAGGAGCCGTACGATCTTGGAGCTGGCGTTCTCCTGGCTCTTAGCTCATGGTGAGGTCGCCTCGGTTATTGCAGGCGCGACGAAACCTGAGCAGGCGATAAGCAACGCCGCAGCTGCTGCCTGGAAGTTAACTGGCGACGAGATGAAAGAAGTGGCGCAGATTCTTTCGAACCAATACGCTTCTACAACGTAAGGCGGTATCGTTCCTGAATGCCCCTGTCCGCCGGTGTTCCCGCGCCCGATTTCACGCTTAAGTGTGCGAAAGAGGGCCAAGTTGTCGACGTCACGCTAAGCTCCCATCGTGGGTCTGAAAATGTGGTGCTTCTCTTCTACCCTGGCGCTTTCACGCCTGTTTGCCAGCGCGAAATGTGCAGCATCACCGAAGGGATGTCTGACTACCATGACTTGCATGCCGCCGTTTACGGCATCAGCGGAGACACTCAGTTTGTCCTCGCCGAGTGGGCTAGGCAGTTTGAGATCGGCGTGCCATTGTTGGCCGACTACCAGCGGGCAGTAACCCGTGCCTACGACGTGGTCTGGCCAGATTTCGCCGGACTTGGTGAAGGTGTCGCCCGCGCTGCGTTCGTGATCGACAGGGAAGGAGTGATCCGGTATTCGGAGCAGACGCCTACGCTCAGGGATTTACCGGATTTCGAGGCAATTCAGGCGTGCCTTAAGGCGCTTTAGGGTGTCATTCCGAACTCTGTGTGGAGGAATCTCTCATCGGGACTATTTGATTCCTTGACATGCCGCGAAATATGCGCTAGGAAGGAGCAATTAACTCTGACGTCTAGATTCTTCGCACGGAGGTCGGAATGACGATCGTCGGCTGTGCCCTGAGGGACTACATTGCTGCCTTGATTCGACGCGGCCTGTCGACGAGATTCGAACCGCGCCTCGCCTCCGGTATACTGCTCGGACTCGTTTGCGCCATAGGAGGCGTCTCGCTTTGCAGTCCCGAAGTTATTATTTTCTCTTACTCGTTTTAGGTCTTGGCGTGTTGTTTGGATTCCTCTACACGAAGAGCGCCTACCAGTTAGGCCTTGACGTCCAGGGCGGTACCCGATTTACCTATCAGATCCGTTACGACGCTGATCCGAAGATAGCCGCGGCCCAGCACAAGGACATTGAGACCATTCGGTCCAATGTTCGCCACGTGCTTGAGAACCGCATATCACAGGCTCTTGGCGTCGTGGAAGGCAGCGTCCAGATCAAGGGCGTTGACCAGTTCGTTATTGAACTGCCGGGCGAGAGGGACGTTGATAAGGCGGAAAAGGTTATTGGAACAAGCGCCAGCATCAAAATGTACCAAGGCAAGAACCTTGTCACGGCGAAGAAGGCCTATCGCAGATACAAGGCACAGCCAACCCAAAACGACAACAACGGAAACCCTTACGTTAACTTTGTTGATGGCACCCGGCTTGTTGAAAAGGGCACACCCGCTTATGACGAGGTGATCAAAGGCTGGGGTGAGCCGATTCTTCAAGGTGCAGACCTTTCTAGCGCAACACCTGAAACGCGGGGCAATTCCTACATCCCCGAGCTCCACTTTTCAGCCGCAGGTTCACGCAAGATTGAAGCGTGGTGCCGCGAGCATGTAAACGATGAAGAGAACCTTTGCTTCGTGCTTGATGGCGTCGTCCTCAATACTGCCCCGCTCAAGCAAGGCGCGATCATCACCGACAGCGGAATCATTGAAGGCGACTACACAGTCGACTATGTAAAGGCCTTCACCGCGATGCTCAATTCAGGCGCGCTGCCTGTCGACCTTGAGAAGCTCAGCAGCGAGACCGTGGACCCTACAATCGGACGCTTTGCTCTCGGACAGATGGTCACTGCTGGTCTGATTGCTTTTGGAATCATCAGCGTCTTTCTGATCGCGTATTACGCCTTGCCGGGCTTCGTGGCGTTCATCGCCTTGATGCTCTACGTGCTGTTTACGCTGACGACGCTTAAGCTTATTAATGCGACGTTCTCACTTGCTGGCATCGCAGGGTTTATCCTTTCGGTCGGTATGGCCGTCGATGCCAATATCCTCGTTTTTGAACGCTTCAAAGAGGAGATGAAGAACGGCAAGGCGCTTAAGAGCGCGATGGAACTTGGCTTCCGTCGAGCGCTGCCGGCGATTATCGACTCCAACATGTGTACGATCTTGACGTCGCTTGTTCTTGTTAATTTGGGCACTGGACCGGTCAAGGGATTTGCCACGACGCTTATCATCGGTGTCGGCATCTCGCTGTTTACCGCGGTCGCGGTTACACGGTCCCTTCTTCTGTTCCTAGTTGGATCGGGCATTGCTAATAACGACAAGCTTTACGCGGTCAACCGAAGCTGGTTCTCGAAGCTTGAGGCGAGGGCGAGCCATGAGCCTCTCCGCGTTGTTGAGAAGGCGAAGAAGTGGTTTGCGATTTCCCTCGCCACAATTCTGCTTGGCGTCCCCTTCGCGTTTATGGGCGGGTTCAAGCTCAACGTCGAATTCCGCGGTGGCGTTGAGGCGCAGTACACGGCCAACGACTCAACTGTAACTTCTGACCAGGTCGCAAGGAACCTTGAGGCTGCGGGCTACAAGGGATCGAACGTTAAATTCAGCACGGATCAAGCTAAGCAAAGAATCGAAATTTTGACCTTGCCCGATTCGCCTGATTTTAAGGGCGAACATGATGCGGTCGTGATCAAGATCGCTCAAGCGGCTGGCATTGCGGTTCCAGACATGAGCAAGCTTTCGCCGACCGATAAGTCAGCCGCTCAAGCCAAGTGGGTTGTTGACAATAACCGGGGCTTTACGCAAATTGGACCAGAGATTTCGGGCGAGACTCTGACCAATGCCTACCTGGGTGTTCTGCTCAGCTCTGCCCTAATCATTGTGTACCTAGGATTTAGGTTCGGATTTGCGGTGGGTGGCTTCTTCCCAGGCTTGCGGTTCGGATTTAGCGCTATCGGTGCCCTGGTGCATGACATCCTCGTTGTGATTTTCCTTGCCGCGCTCGTGGGCTTCTTCATGCACTGGGAAGTCAGCGCCCTGTTCCTTACGGCGATGCTGACCATCATCGGCTTCTCGGTTCATGACACGATCGTCATCTTTGACCGAATTCGTGAGAATCTAAGGCGGCCTGGCGGTGGCGAAGACTTCGGTCACTTGATGGACCGATCCATCACGCAGTCGTTCACGCGGTCTATCAACACGTCGATGACGGTTATCGTGACTCTGGCTATCCTCGTGTTCTTTGGAACCGCGACGGTAGACCTGAAGTTCTTCTGTGTGGCTATGCTGGTCGGCATCATCTCGGGAACGTACTCTTCGATCTATAACGCGTCGCCGATTTTGTATCTGGTCGACAAGTGGGTTGAGAAGAATAAGGGACCTGAGCACACGCTAGTCGGTATGTCTCTTGCCGAGAATGCGCGGTCTCGTGTGATTGCGACCCGCGCACCGGTTGAGCCTACTGAGACGCGACGAGTTATGCCAACAGGGCAGGCGCCCGCGCCCGGAACCACTCCGCAACAGTCACCGACTGGTCGTACGTACGGCCAGGTGAAGCGACGAGCGAACCAGGCGAAGGCACGAAACATCGATATCGACGACGAAGATTAGGGTTGCATCTGTCGTTCCGAACTCTGTGGCAGGAATCTTGATGTCAGAGCTAATTACCCTGTGATGCGACACCTTAGAGGCCGCGTCACTTCGCTGCCAAATATCTAGTCCTTCGAGATTCCTCACGGAGTTCGGAATGACAGTTAGTCGGCTTAGGCGCCAGGCGGGAACAACTTCAGGGCTTCGGCGCTTCCCGGAGCGATCCCGGCTTGCTGGAACAATCCCATCGCTGCGGCGAGGTCATTGTTTAGCAATTTGCGCTTGTCTTGACCAAACGGATTCATCTCGTCATCAAACGTTTGGCAAGAGAGCTTTAGCGCAAATTGTTGACCAACTGCAAAGCACGCATCGAGCGCTTCCTTGGGGATCGGGCATCGCGGCATATTGAATCCGATCGTAACCCCAGAATGAGTTGCACCACTCTGAACAGCGCCAAGAGAGAAGGCAGCTTCTTCGAGTGGTGTCACGGAAAGTAGGGGGTATTCCCAACCGTCAGTCGCCACCCAATCGAAAGATCCTTTGGGCCCAAATTTCAATCCCATGGCCGTGCACAGTCGCCAAATGTCGCGTTCAAACATGGGACCGGCAGGGTTAACAAAGCACATAGAAAAGCCAATGTCCAGATTGGTTTGTACCGTCTCCCAATGCTTAACCAACAGGTCAATTTGATCTGGCGTTGGCATTGGGAACGCTCGTCTTGACTGCTTGGCGGCATAGCCCTCAACGATGTTGAGCAGGTTCTGAGCCGAGGCTCCCGTTAGCTGCCCACGCGGCGAAATCATGTCCCATGCTAACGCCAACGAATCATAGGCGCCCGCTTGTGAGGCAGTAAGGGGCTGCCAAACTTGATCCATGGGCGCCATCACCCAGCCGGTGGGTTGACCCAAGGCTGCCTGCCACTGAGGGTTTAGAAGCCCTGACGCGGCGACGGCAGAAAGTGATCTGGGGCCGGCGATTTCAATGACGTATTGAACCTTTGGCGCGGGGCCAACTCTGGTCGCGGGAATGTCGTGAGGTTGAAGCGCGATCGCTCGATCAACGCGAAGAGGTCCGCCGAAGGTGTCTTCGACGTTCATCATTACTCGCTGTACTCCAGCTCCTGCAACATCCGGGGATTCATACGCCAATCTTCATGCACCTTTACGTGGAGTTGCAGGAAGACCTTCTGACCAAGCATCTCTTCGATTTCTTGCCTGGCCTCGGTACCAATCTTCTTTAGAAAAGCCCCCTGCTTACCTATGAGGATTCCACGTTGACTGGCCCTTTCGACGAAGATTTCAGCTTCAATTCTAACAACCCCGTTTTCTTCCTCGGTCCAGCTTTCAATCATCACGGCAGTGGCATGCGGTATTTCTTGCCTCGTTGCAACCAGGATCTTTTCCCGTACTAATTCCGCAGCGAGGAACCGTGAAGATTGATCGGTAACTTCGTCGTCTGGGTACATCGCCTCGCCTTCAGGCAGATGCGAGACGATGAGGTCCATAAGTTTCTGGACGTTATGACCCCTCGTCGCCGTTGTTAGCATGTACTCGGTTGTCTTAAAAAGCTCGTTGTAGCTGTCGACGAACTGCTGGACAAACTCAGCCTTCAGCAGGTCCATCTTGTTCATGCAAAGGATGATCGGGATCTTGCCGCGCAGCGGCTCGAGAAGCCTGGAAATCTCCTTGTCCATGTCACCGGGGTGGTGTGAGCCATCGGCTACATAAACCACAACGTCGACGCCATCCAGCGCGCTTCTGGCCTGGTCGACCATCGCGCGGCCAAGCTTGGTGTGTGGCTCGTGGATTCCGGGCGTGTCGATGAAAGCAACTTGATAGTGATCGCCTGCCGCAATCCCCAGGACTCGCCGGCGGGTTGTCTGAGGCTTGTTGCTGACGATGGAGACCTTCTGCCCAACAATGAAGTTGAGCAGCGTGCTCTTGCCAACATTAGGTTTACCAATGAGAGCGACGTAGCCGGATCGGAACGGCGTGGCTTCTACCGGCTCCACTCCTTCGGTTTCCACGCGCTATTCCCGCTTCCGGAACATGACGTGCATGCCCAAGTCTTCATCAACCATCGTTCCCGTGGCTCCTGCGGTCTCTTCCGTGCCGCCACCGCGATCACCACGACGTCCGCGTCTGCTGCGCCTTCGGCCCACCTTTTCGCTCTCGCCTTCAGGTTCTTCAACAAGACGGGGATGCAGCAGCCAGTCTTCCGCGACTTCATCGGCATCGCCACCCTCCATCCACTCGTCGAGCTTCATGATCGGCACGTCAAAGTTAGCGCCAAGCGGGGCGTTGTCCTCTACCTTGGCTGGCAATTCAGCCATCGTAAGCAGAGTGTCGGGGTCGAGCGCCAGTAGTTGGTCCAACTCTTCCTTGACGCCCACGAGAAATAGGTGAGTTGACCCATCGACCGCGGTGAATTTAAGGCTCGTGGCGTCCGTGGCGTCGTACTTCTTGGTCAGCAGGTTGTATGCCGAGAACTTGTTCGGCAGGGTGATGGTCCTGGAGCCTGCTCCAGCGCAGTGCACGGTCAGGAATGGCGGGCGGACGTGTACCACGTCCTCCTGATAGTTCCAAACGTGTGCTCCAGCCATCTGTCCCAGGGCACGAATCAAGGCAGGAGTAACAACTGGTTCGCCGAGGAAGACGGAGCGCCACGCCTGAGTGGCGTCGCCGTCACCCGAATACTCCTTGATGAGGAAGCTGGGCAATCCGGTTTGCGAGTATTCGCCCAGAATCGTCGCATCCTCTGGGATTGCGAAGTAGCTGGGCTCCAGCTTCGCAACGCCGCCAAGTCCCTTGTCGGCAAAGGCCTCGCATAGGGGATGCCTTCGGTTTAGAACGGTGGTTCCCGACTTGGAATAGAACGGCTGTGGCTTAAGGGCGATGCCGGTGACCTCGCGCGCTCGCTCCAGTGAGTCGCGGCCGGAGTCAAAGAGCCCAGCTGAGTAAAGCCAGAACAGCACCTTGTTATCCCGCTGCAAACGTGATTTGATAGCCGCTCTTAATTCAGGGCGGATGTCCCATGCGTTGAGGAATAGGTACAGCTTGGCCTCTGGGAAGCGCTCTCGATGGGCGAGGTCGCTTAGGAGGTAAAAGCCTGCGCTCATGCCGGACCGAAGAACGGATTCGCGGACGTTCTGAACAAGCAGCTGGAAAGCGTTTGGATCGACGAGGTAGGCAAGCGCTCTTTCGTCGATAAAGACGACCACGTCAGGATCGGTGATCTCGGCGCCCATGCGGGAGACGAGTGTCTCGCGAACCTTGGTCGCTCGGTCCCAAATGCTTTGCGTCTTCAGCCAGCCGTTGCCCCACAGATCCATCCAACATGCTCCGGATGCGTGTGCAAGGGCAGAACCGATTCCGCGCCAGTGCACGCTCTCCAAAGCCTGAGGTGTCTTGATCACGGGGTTGAAGTCATCAAGGTCGCGGCCAGAGGCGATCGAGGTTTTGAAGTCTTCTTCGCTGAAAAACAGCTTGCCGTTGAGGGCAAAACTGTCGATCGGGCCGGGGAATGGCGAGGCGCCACCGGGCTCTCTCGATCGGTAGCTTGGCGGGCCGGCGATGAAGTCGATTTCGGGCGTGCGAAGCAGCTTGCCAAGCGAGAGGTGGCCGCTGGAAGGGTGAGACCATTCAAAGGTGTACCCATAGCTAACACCGACAAGGAAGTGGCCCTCGCTGGCTTCCTTGGCCGTGTACGCCAAGTCCCCAATGCGGGCTACTGTCGCATCGCTAAGGAATAGATGATAGTCCACGTATCGTCGCTGCTTGCGGCTGGAGCGGACAAACTTCTCGCCTTCAGAGCCCTCCGGTTGGTAGGGTGGAATGGTCAGTTGATCAAAGCGGGCACCACCATCAAACCAGGAAGCGCGGAGTGCGACATCGTCATTGAAATAACGGGTTCGCGCCCAATCGCGGAACATGTGTTTTGCCGCTGTTGAGGTGTCGTAACCCCAGTCGGAAGCGAAGAACCATTCGCCGCGGTCGAGGTGCAGGCCCAGAATGTGATCCTTGGCTTCCAGCAGCCTCATCCGCT
>JBBQMJ010000100.1:0-10078 GCA_038328815.1 Fimbriimonadales bacterium
CGACGACCCTGTTGCAATAACATTGCGACACTCTGCTTCGAATGAGCCTTGACGTAGAGCCCGCCAGGCTAAACCCTACCAATTGATAGCTTCAAGCCATGTTTCAAATGTCTCATAACTCCTAAAGTGATAGGCGGGCCAAAGCACCAACCGCTAAAACAATTGTGTGGGACCTCCGACCACCAATAGAGGCCATTGGAAACCTAACTTCGTTAAAGGGAGTACCATCTCTGGTAGGCGAAAGATGAACCCAGCGGCCCTCACGGAAACGCCATCTCTCGAAGCGGCCCAAGCTTTGGCCAGGCACCTTCGCGAGAACCCAAGCGCGGCAACCACTTCGGCTGCCGAACTCGCCCATTCGTTTGATTTGGCGCCGGATTTCGTTGCCGACGTGCTACGGGGCGTAGCAAAGCCAGCCAAACAAGCTCAAAAGAAGGCGAGCCCAAATATCGGAAGGATGATTGAACGTTCGATCCTTAAGGGATTCGATTTCGTCACATCAAATCCGCCAGTCTTTGTCGCCGTTTTAACAGCCTTGTGTTTCACGGCGATAGCCCTTGAGCTAGTGCCATTTTTCAACTCAATTCAGCATCTGCCCGAGGCGCAGCAAACCGTCGAGTTTGTAAAATTCCGGGGTGCACATGGTTGGTGGGTGCCCGCCTTTGGAATCATGCTCGGACTCCAAATGGCTTGCTTTTATCGGTACGCCCAGGTTCGCCAGGCGCTTTACGGCGCACTCGCGTTTTGGATGGTGACGGCCTCGGTAAATGTCTTCATCATGTGGGCGACTGCTCTCGATCGCTCCAATCCTGCCCTGATTGGTAGGTTTTTTGCAGCCATCCTGGCACTCCTCATCTTCGGGTCCATGTATGCTGCCCTTGGGTCACTCTTCGCCGTGCTAGGCGAATACGCGAAGTTCCGCCGCGCTGATAAGGCGGAGGATTCGATGACCCGCCAACAGCTTCTAGAGCGGCTCTTTGAGGTTCAGTCCAAGCTAAAAACCTGCCACCAGTCTGATAGGCGTGAGAAGCACTTCCTGCCCGAATCATGGTCGGAAACCTTTAACCGCCACCCCTATCTGGTAGTTGTGGGCGGCCATATCATCCTGACTATGGTGTGGATTCTAGCCGCACACTTCGCCGGAGTAACGCTAAGCACAAAGGTCGAGCCGACGATCTTGGCGGTGATTGTCCAGGTCGCGTTCCTGATGGCCGTTATCCTCTTCTCGACCGGCGTCGCGTACCTTGCCGGAGGATTCCGACGGGCAGCAGGGCTTCTGCTCCTTGCAAACATCGTGGTGTTCCCTCTTTTTCTGATCAACCTGTCGCCGTTTGGGACAAGCTTCCAGCCGATGCTTATTTCGCGGCCGCGGCTCATCCTCGATCTACTTATGACGTTGGGCCTTTCGGGCCTTGGATCGCTAAGCTCAGTCGTCGAACAGCGCACCCTACGCGCCAACCGTCTAAGAGATTCGGACCCAGCAGCTCTCCTTGCGGAAATGGTGCGTTTGGAATGGCGCCTCAACGCAGACTCAACCAACGTTGTCGTCGTTGTTGTCGATGCCGCGAAGAGCGCGGAGATGAAGGCCAATTCCGACCCACTGGTCGCCGAGTACTCTTTCCGAGAGTATCAAAATTTCTTGGCAACCATCACAACGCAAAACGAAGGCAACGTCTATTCCACAGCGGGCGACGGAGCAATTCTCGCATTCGCCAAAAGTGAAAACGCCCTGACTGCGGCAAGGGAAATTCAGACCGGCATCTCATATTTCAACGAGCATGTGAACCGGATGAGCGCTAAGTTTAGGCTCCGAGTCGGGCTCCATATGGGCCCAGTCACGGGCAGTTTGCAGGACGTACAGTTCACGGAGGTTATCGACATTGCCGCGCACGTCCAAGGCGCCGCCCCGGTGCGCGGCATCCTGATGACCAAAAGCGTTGCCGACTGCCTGCCGAACGAGCACCTGATCCCTCTCAAGGAGCCGGTTGACGGCTGCGAAGTGTATCTGGCCTACAACCCGACGGTCGACGCTTGAAGGGACGCTTTACCTATCTGGGGCAGCGGCCCTATGGTGAGACGACCAAACTCCAAGAAACCATCCTCGGCGACGTCTTAGAGGGGCAAGCCGACACCCTCCTGCTTCTTCAGCACGATCCCGTTTTGACATTAGGCGCTAACTTTCATGCCGAAAACCTGTTGCTGACTGAAGCCGAGTACGCAGCCCAGGGAATCGAAGTCGTGCGAACAGGAAGGGGTGGGGACGTAACTTTCCACGGTCCGGGCCAACTCGTGATCTATCCAATCTTCAATCTTGAACGCCACGGCAAGGACCTGCACAAATGGATGCGCGAACTTGAGGAGACAATGATCCTCACGGCACGGCATTTCGGATTGGAGGCGTACAGGTTTCCACCTAATACCGGCGCGTGGGTGAACGGAAACAAACTCGCGGCCATTGGCGTGAAAGTTAGGAAATGGGTCTCAATGCACGGCATCGCACTGAACTGCGGCAACGACCTAGCACCTTTCGAAACCATCATCCCGTGTGGGATTCAAGGTTATGGGGTGACCTCCATAACCAAAGAGACCGGCGGACAGATCTCCGTTGATCAAGCCTGGCCAGTCGTTAAATCCGCTTTTGAAGAGGTCTTTGATTTGGAACTTGACCTGTATTCCACTGGAACCTGTGGTTAAGGAGTGAACGGTCTCACCGCGAGTTTGTACGTCCAAATAGCTCTGAAGGAGCGCGATATATTGCGCCCTTTCAGGGCTTGGTCCGTAGATTCGGATGCCCAGACCATTGGCCTGGGCTATCTTATTGCAGCCCTTCGGGTTCTCGGAAAGTCCGTGGAATTTCGAGGCTCTATACGACAACAGGTTGTCGGGAGGATGCAAGCTTAAAGTGGCTAAAGCGCCGCCAGGTCAGGGTAGTTCGAAGTTAAGCTGCTTGCGCCAGCCCAGCGTCGATGGAAACCGTTAGCTCTCGCTCAAGCCTATTGCGAACGATCTCGCTCAAATAAACCTGGTGAATTTGGGGCTTATCGACAAGTCGGTTCAGGAAGCTAGCGAGTTCAGCAGCCTCATCTTGCGTCAAGAAAATAGCAACGTCGTTCAACGTCTTGTTGGTTTCGTAATCCAGAATCTTCATTTCGTCCGTGCACCCTTTTGGCTACCCCCGAATTATTGGCAGGGTTTCGCCTTGTTCCAGTAAATCTTTTCCACATTTCTCGCAATCGCCCGAAGTGTGGAGGTTGCCGGCTACAAAAGAGGTCTCAGAAGCCTATTGAAACTTCTTGAAGTTCTCTTCGAACATCGTTCGAAGCTCAGTCGCCTTGTGGTCGTAAGCATCCTTATCGGGCCACGTATTGCGCGGCGCGAGAATCTCGCTTGGCACGCTGGGGCACGAGGTGGGGATGTTTAGGCCGAAGACAGGATCGATTGCGAACTCTTCGTTATCGAGTGCTCCCGCGAAAGCGGCATGGATCATAGCCCTGGTATAAGCCAGTTTCATTCGGCTACCGACGCCAAATGGGCCGCCAGTCCAACCAGTGTTGATGAGCCAAACCTTAGAACCGTGCTTATCGATCTTCTTACCGAGAAGATCGGCGTACGCTCGCGGCCGCAATGGTAGGAACGGCGCGCCAAAACACGTCGAGAACGTTACGGTTGGGTCCTTGACACCGGCTTCGGTTCCGGCAACCTTCGCGGTATAGCCGCTCAGGAAGTAGTACATAGCCTGCTCTTTCGTGAGACGTGAGATTGGAGGCAGCACGCCTAGAGCGTCGCAGGTCAAGAACACGATGTTCTTGGGGTGGCCGCCAACGCTTGGAATAACAGCGCCATCGATGTACTCGATGGGATAGGCGGCCCGTGTGTTCTCTGTGAGTGAACAATCGCTGTAATCGACCACATTGTCAGCACCGAGTACAACATTTTCCAGCACAGCGCCGCGCTTAATCGCGTTCCAAATCTGGGGCTCACCTGACTCGCTCAAGTTGATGCACTTGGCGTAGCAACCACCCTCGATATTGAACACACCGTTATCGGTCCAGCCGTGCTCATCATCACCAATGAGTTCGCGCTCAGGATCAGCGGAAAGGGTGGTCTTGCCGGTGCCAGAAAGGCCGAAAAATAACGCAGTGCCTTCTTTGCCGATGTTGGCGGAGCAATGCATGCTCATCACGCCCTTCAGAGGCAGCAGGTAGTTCATGATCGTGAACACCGACTTCTTCATTTCGCCGGCATATTCGGTTCCCGCAATCATAACCTGCTTCTCGGCAAAGTTCAGTGCGATGGTGGCATCGCCCCTGACGTGGTCGACCTCAGGGTCGGTCTTCATCCGTCCCATGTCGACCACAGTCCATTCGGGCTGGAAATTGGCTAGTTCGCTGGCACTTGGGCGGATTAGTAGCTGCTTGATAAAGAGCGCATGGTAGGGCCGCTCGACAATGAACCGCACGGCGATGCGATGATCGGGATCAGCTCCGCCGTAGGTGTCGATGACATACAGCGTCTTGCCATCAATGTACTCACCCATCTTGTCGCGAAGAGCGGCGAAGACGTCGGGCTCCATCGGATTGTTGTTGTCCCACCAGATGTTTGCCTCGGAGCCGGGCTCGCGAACAATGTGCTTGTCTTTCGGTGTTCGACCTGTGTACTTGCCCGTGCGGGCGACCATCGCGCCATTTGACGCAAGGACGTCGCCATCTACGGAAAGTCCATGCTCGATCAATTCTTCGACGCTGATATTTCTATGGACCTTCGCGGCGCGATCTAGATCGATTGGCTGTTGGATTTTGGTGGGTGACGTCATTGTCTTTTCCTTTTTGGAGTCTCTGGAACCGATGCCTATGGCAGGCGTAGGGCTTGCCGGTCCAGTTATATTACCTGCGCGAACACTTGCTAGCTTTCGCGCTTGTGGCTGCTTCTTAGCAGGAGCCTAATGGGTGTGCCTTCCAGTGGATATTTCTCGCGAATCTTGTTTTGAAGATATCGCTGGTAGCTGAAATGCATGATTTCGGGATCGTTGCAGAAGAACGCGAAAGTCGGTGGCCGAGTTGCTACCTGAGTTGTGTAGTAAATCTTAAGGGCGCGTCCCTTCGTGGAATAAGGCCGAGCAAAGGCAGCTTCGCCAATCAGCTTGTTTAGCTGTCCCGTCGACAGGCGGAAGCTGTAGCTTTCTAGCGCGGCTAGTACGGTGTCTAGCACAGGCTCTAGTCCAGCGCTTTCTTTTGCTGACGTGAAGCAGATCGCCGCGTAAGAAAGCTCCGGTATCTGGTCTCTCAGAATTCGGATGAAGTCCTTTTTTAGGATCGACTTGGTTCGCGGCATGCCATCGGGCGGCTCTTTGAGATCCCACTTGTTAATCGCGAAGATGCAGGCCTTGCCAGCGTCATGTGCGATCTTGGCGATGCGCTTATCGCCATCGGTCAGGCCCTCATTGCCGTCCACGATAACAAGCGCGCAATCAGCCCGCTCAATCGCCTTGGTGGCCCGGTCGACCATGTAGTACTCGACAGTGCCCTGAATCTTGCCCCGTCTTCTGATGCCCGCCGTATCAATCAGCCGAAACTTTTCTTCGCGGTACTCGAGCACGGTGTCGATTGCGTCCCTTGTGGTGCCAGCGATGTCAGACACGATCATTCGGGTCTCGCCGGTAAAGGCATTGACCATGGAGGACTTCCCGACGTTCGGCCGTCCAACGATCGCAACGCGAACCTCTTCGCGATACTCTTGCTCGACATCAACCTGGGGCAGCAGATCGACGATGTGGTCAAGCATGTCGGCCACGCCACGGCCATGTAGGCCAGAAACGGGCCACACGTCAGTACCAAGTCCGAGCGCATAGAAATCGTATGCTAAGTCATCGCGCCCAGGATGGTCTGCCTTGTTTACGACCATGAGGATTGGCTGTTTGACTCCACGGAGGCGATTGGCCAAATCCTGGTCGTCCGGATTAACGCCGCCGGTAGCGTCTGTCATGAAAAGGACGACATCGGCTTCAGCAAGAGCAATATTGGCTTGGACCCTGATTTGCTCAGATAGCGGGTCAGATTCTGAGAAAACGATACCGCCGGTGTCCACGATGGTGAAAGGCTTCCCATTCCACTCAGCTTCAGCGTAAAGGCGGTCTCGGGTAATGCCTGGAGTGTCTTCAACAACGGCTACGCGGCGCTTGATGATCCGGTTGAAGAGGGTGCTCTTTCCGACGTTTGGGCGGCCGACAATCACGACTACGGGCAATTTGGACGCCATGGGGGTCCTCCAAATGTACCAGATTTGGCCCTTCCAGAACCTGCTCTGAACCTAAACCCGTAGGGTTACGGTCTTTTAGAGTGGGCTGACATGACAACGCTTTTGCAGCGTAATGCGAACCACAGCCCGGCGACCTGGTGCCGAACCAAGCCTCCAAGTACCGCTAGCAATCCGGAGGCCCGAAGGGTCGCAATAGGATAACCCAGGCCACCGGCCCGGGTAGGCGCGACCCCCGATCTAAGCCCTGTAGGGGCGAAATATATCTCGCCCCTTCAGGGCTTAACAACGGCACGTAACAAACCCAGGCCGTTGGGTCGGGCTATCTTATCTCGGCCCTTCGGGCTTATCGGAGCCACGCAAGGCTTGTTGGCCCGGATCTTCTGAACACGAAGAGGCGCGTTACGGCAACAGATTGCCGAGTGCTGGCTCTCGATAATTGGCTAAAGGGCAGCCGGGTCTGCGCACTACAAAGTTAGAAAGAACCACTCAACGTGTCTGCTAGATAACCGTCAAAGTCTTGCCCATGCGGATTGGCCAGGACGTGCCGCATCCAGGCCTCGCGCTCAAAGCACTGTACCTTCAGATCCCAGATGCACACGGAGTTGAAATCCTCTGGCGCAGGATAAATGTCTCCAGGGGACGGCACCGCCGAAACCCAGATTTTGTGCATAAGCTCGTTTTCATTGATCCAGCGATCGACGAAGATCTGGTTCTCGCCACGGCCATCATGAATGCCTATGAATCCTACGCCGTGCGTGCGCTGCGTTGTTGGCCGAGCAAGATAGTCGTCCGCAGCCTCTTTGGCAGCCTGAATCAGCTCTTCGCGCGGCAGTGCGGTTGCGTAAGAGATGCCGTAAACCTTCATCTTAAAGCCGCTCATTTCCCAAGTACCGAGGGGCATAATGGGCCTCAATTTGTGTGGAGCGAGGTTTTCGATCATCGGATTTTGAGCGTACTCGATGTCCGATCCCGGTTCGCTCGAAGTAATTTAGCGCGCGACATACGGCGCCTGAGGTAAACAACACGCACCCATGGCTCGATTTGAGATCAACCTCGATTACCTGACGAAGACGCTGGTCGATCTTCTGAACACGCCCAGTCCCACCGGCGATACCGAGTGGGCGGTGTCCTTCGTCCACCAAGAACTCGACGCGATGGGAGTGCCCACAACGAGAACCCAGAAGGGCGCGCTACTTGCAGAGCTGAAGGGCATCTCGTCGGAGAAGCCAAGAGCTCTGACCGCCCATGTCGACACTCTCGGCGCTATGGTTTCTAAGATCAAGCCCAGCGGCCGGTTGCAGATGACGGCGCTGAACGGAGTGATGTGGCCGACTGTCGAAAGCGAGGGAATTACGATCGCGACTCGATCTGGTAGGCGGGTGCGAGGCTCTATCGTCTTCACGAACGGTGCCGCTCATGTCAACAAGGAAGCCACCTCTGCTTCAAGGAACGCTGACAATCTTGAGATTCGCCTGGATGAGCGCACGTCGTCCGCAGAAGAGACCCGACTCCTTGGCGTTGACGTCGGCGACTTTGTTTACTTCGATACGAGAACCGAACACAGTCAGGCCGGGTTCATTCGCTCAAGATTCCTTGACGACAAGGCCAGCGTAGCCTGCGTACTAGCCGCAGTAAAGGCACTTAAGGAAGGTGGAGTGACCCCTTCCAGGGACACAACTGTCCTCATCAGCAACTATGAAGAGGTTGGCCACGGCGGTATGGACGGACTTTCTGCCGACATCGCAGAACTTGTGGTTGTTGACATGGCCTGCATTGGGGAGGGCCTTTCTGGAACGGAATTCAACTGCACGATCTGTGTTAAGGATTCTTCAGGACCTTACAGCAAGGAATTGACTGATTCAATCAGGTCAATTGCAGAGAATCGCGGCATTGATTTGAAGGTCGACGTCTATCCGTTTTACGGATCGGATGGAAGCGCCTTTTGGCGTTCTGGCGGCCGAGCGCAAGTTGCTCTTATTGGGCCTGGTGTAGACACTAGCCACGGCTACGAGCGAACTCATATGGATGCCTTGCACGACACGGCGCTCCTCATCGCTGAGTATCTCGTCGAAGGCTAAGTGACTTTAGAGTGCGCCGACCTGGCGGCGCGCTCCAAAGATCGGGCGGGAGACGCCTGGGCAATCCGCGAACCGCACACGACATCCAACGGTTTGCGGTAGAAGAACGGTAACGTGCTCTCAAAGCCGTATTCCATGAAGTCGTAAATCCGCTCCGCGCCGCCTGTAAATAGGACGCCGCCTGGCCTAAGAGCGTCAAAGAATTTCCGATAGAGATCCTCCTTCGCCGAATCCTTGAGATAAATGACCACGTTGCGACAGAGAATCAAATCGTAGTCGCTGTCGAACTCATCGCTCAACAGGTTGTGTTCCTGGAACTCCATATACTTCGACAAATTCACCTTGGCCTTCCAATGTTTGGTTGCCGGATTGAAAGTGAAGTAGAAATTGCGAACCTCGGTAGGGAGGCCTCCCATTTCAGTCTCAGTAAATTCGCCTTTGGCAGCCTGGCTCAGGGCGGTCAAGTCAATGTCGGTGCCCAATATCGTGTGGTCAGCTGGAAAATGGACGTCGAGGAGAATTCCTAGCGTATAAGGCTCTGCTCCGAAGCTACAGCCAGCGCTCCAGCATTTTAGGCTTGGTGACCGTTCGGTGAGCCGTTGAACGGCGCGGATGAGCTCTTGCCACTTGCCGGGATCTCTGTAGAATTCGCTGACGTTGATGGCAAGCTTGTCAGTGAAGGCTTGCACGCGGGCCGAATCGCTGGCAATGTGGTCCCAAAACTCGTCCAACGAATTCGCCATGTGGGCCGCCGCTAGCGCGATAATGCGCCGGCGCAGTTGGTCTGGCTTGTAGAGATCGAGGTCCAGCCCGGTCTCAGCGCGCATAAGGCCGTAAAAACGGCGCCAATCCGACTTGTCGGGAACCAACAGTAGTTCGCTCATCTGCGTCGTCATGCAGCTTTGGCAGGCTTCTCAAACATCGTCTGATGCTTGTCAAATCCCTCAATAACCTGCCCTGCAAACTCCTCTACAGAATCCAAACTGATGCCTAATCGTGTCAGCGACGTGTCGTAGAACTCGTACTGCAAACCGTCGCCACCCAATCCATAGCCAAGGCTCATTGCCATAAAGTCGGCGACGTGGATCGCGTCTACCAGCATGCTGGGGTTGTCTACCTCTTCTGGATGGTGATGGCACTTGATCGCATTCACAAGTGGCTTCGGAAGATTCCACGATTCGGAAAGGGCCGAACCAATCTCAGCATGGTCATGGCCGAAGATCTTGCGCTCAACTTCATCAAACGCAAGGCCATCTCGCTCACCGAGCAGCTGCATCGCCTGGATCTTGTTCTCGAGCCAGACACTCATTGCGACCTTGCCGATGTTATGCAATAGCCCAGCCGTAAACGCCTCGTCCCTGTTTAGCCGTCCGGTCTGGTCGGCAATCACCTGGGCTCCAATTGCCACTGCGAGCGAGTGATTGAAGAGTTGCTCCGGGCCAAGCTCGTAACCTGCCAAGGGCTTTGAAAGCCAAGGATACGTTGAGGCTACGAGGCACAGATGTCGAATCGTCCGCGTACCAAGAACCACAACTGCTTCCTGCGAGCTCATAACCTGTCTTGCCAGACCGTAAAACGCACTATTGGCAAGCCTCAGGACCCGCATCGTTAGCGCTTGGTCCTGCATTAGGTGAGCCGAAATTGAGTGTGCGGACGAAGTCTGCGAATCCGCCTCTCGCATGACAGCGAGCGCTGCAGCGGGCATCGCCGGCAGGTCCGACGTTTTTTTCAGGATCTCATCAATG
>JBBQMJ010000101.1:0-10039 GCA_038328815.1 Fimbriimonadales bacterium
GAGGTCGATCGACAAATCGTGAAGATTGCCATTCGTCGACGGGTAAGTATTGTAGCTGGCCTTAGAGATCATGCTGTCATTGACGACGATTGTGGCACTCGACAAGACTCGCTCAGGCGCATCGGCGAGTTTGGCCAATGCAGTTGGTTCTAGAAACTCTCGCAGAGCTCTTGCAACGTCTTCCCTGGATTTCGGGTTCGCCAATAGCTTCTTCGACTCATCGAGGTAGTAGCCAAGCATCATCGTTCGATCAAGGTTTGATTTCTTCTCAATCGTTGTTTCCACGGCTCTTAGTAAGCGAGGCTTGTAAGATAGAAGAACGGTCGCCGTCAGCGTTTTCGGAACGCCGCCGACGTTCACCTTGACAGGAACGGGGACTTTGAGGACGATTCCGTTCTCTAGGGCCTTAACGTGCAGTTCAGGCAATGGCGTTCCATCCAACTCCATATTCAAATCGTTGACAAGCTTCGCCTTAAGCGTAGCATCGCCATCCAGCGCTTTCTTGAGATCGGCCGCTGTCCAGTAAACGCGTTCAATTGGAAGGCTGTCCTCGCGAATATCGTTGAGGCTCATAGTAAATTTGCTCAGCGCCTCTTCATTGCCCTGCAGGGATTGCATCATTTCGCGCATTGGAACCCTGCTCCGCCGCCCAGAGCCACCGCCCGAGTCATCGTCGTCTCCCCCGACGCCCCCCGACCCTTGCTTCATCGATTCCGAGTCCGAAACCTCTCGTAACTGCGCCATTTGGTTTGCGACAACGATGCGAAACCCTCTACCAAGATCGATGCCGACGATATTGACCGGCCCTGGCTCGATCTCCTTGAGGGTGATATGGCTGAGCTTGTAGTCCGAGTAGAAACGAGTTCCGAAGAATCCCAAGAGCGCGATCGTGACGAATCCGACAGCGATTTTTATAGAGGTTCTTGGCTTATTCATCTAATCCACTCGCGTTTAACAACAATGTTTGTACCAAATAGGTTCTCGGGAATTGCACCATCACGCCTATTTGCACGGCGAACCAGTCTACTCGCTGGGATTGAAGCCACCGTACAAGCCTCCGCCAACGATCGAGACCACGACCGTGATTCCCAAATTGACGCCGGCCCAAACTATTGCCGAGATCGCTGGATGCACGAAGATTGAGAGCACCACGAATGCGCCAATTCCGGGTGAACACAAAATAACAAGGCCGAGCAGGGTCATCAAGCCCCGAAAGCTTCTTTGCGTCGGGTCATCGACGTCGGGAAACAGAATGATGACGATGAAGATGGCCGAGGCCATTAGCACGGAAACGGTTGGCATAGCGATGATGGACGCCAACGCATATGGCCACAGGGTCGGGTTTACGGCGGTAGCTACGGCGGCGCCTAGAAACACCATGATCGTAGGCCCAAAGCCTTTCGCGATGATTTCCCAAAAGACGATTGTCGCGGGGCTGAAGGGCAACGGCTTTTCAAGATCCACCCGGCGCAAGAGCTCAATGAACCCGCTTTGCATGCTCGCCATGCCGCTTAGAAACACGCCCATACCAAGCATGAAAAGGAGCAGCATGCCAGACAAGCCAGCACGAGACGGCGCAAGCGCGGGGGTAACGGCCAAGAGGATGATAAACGGCGTTAGCAGCCACATGAAGCGTCCGGTGCTTCGGTTCTGGACGATCACCTCTTTCCAAACAAGCGCCTGCGGCCCTGGGATTGTGAGCTTATGAAACCAGCGTGACTTAGCTTTGAACTTTCCAGTTCGGGCCTGTTCCGCCACGATACCGATCACGTCGCCCTTGCGTTGCAACGCCCTTGTCGCAGACTTGCCAAAGCCTTGGGCTGCTGCTTGGTCGTACATGTAGTCCACTTGTCTCATCGCGAGGGCCAGGGCGCTGGCGATCGTCAAACCTAGCCCAGTAAAGCCAAGCGCGATCATCGCAAGATTCCCTTGGAGAGCGCCGAGGACTGTGGTAGTCGCCAAGGTTGCCGTGAAAAAGACGATGCGGTACGGCAACATGTGCGAAAACGCAACGAACTGATCCATAGTTTCGATTCGTGAACCAAGATAGGCGATCGAGCCGATCAGCGCCATGCTGAGCGCTCCAAGGCTCCACGACAACCATTTCTTGTTTTTATCGCTTCTTAGGTCGCTTCGATTGATGCTCAAGGACACTGCGTATTGCAGACACACCCAGCTCATAGCTACGAGGAACCATGCTGCAAACCCGGCACGAAAGACCAGGGTTTGCTCGCGTGGAAAGTTCTTGACTAGATCGCCCACGCCGGCCATAGGGCGATACAAAAGAATAAGGAAGAAGAAAGGAAGCAGCAGCGTAACCAGGTAGTCGCGCAGGAGACGAAAGACCAAGACCAAGCGTGGACTAGTCGGTGTTGGAAAGAGCACATCCACGTCAGCCGGTCGAAATCCCGACCGCTGTCCCATCGAAAGCAACATGAAGAACGTGACCACGGCGAACACCCAAAAAACAAAGGAGTCGATCACCGGGAAGGACGGCATCTGGCCTAACGCCCTGGGATGATGTAAGAACGCGCTTTGGCTCGAGGCGCCAAACGGACGCATGATCACCCAGAAGTAGTAGATGCTCACGCCGATGAGCCCGATCAGCCGCTTTGCCGAAGTAAGTGCCCGCCGGACTCCGTTAATCACGGACCTAGTGGTGAGAAAGATCAGGGCTTCCACTTGGTTCCTCCGTGAGTTTCAGGAAAACGTCCTCCAGACTGCGCCCCTCGAAGCCGCTCAATTGCTGCAGTTCGGCTACGGTTCCTTCCGCGATCTTCTTGCCTCTCGCGAGAATAATGACGCGGTCGCATAGTTTCTCCGCGGTGTCTAGCAGGTGGGTAGACACGAGAATTGCGGCACCCGCATTCCGAGCCCTGACGAGCTCCAGCTTGAGCTCATGGGCCCCCGCTGGATCGATGCCGATCATCGGCTCATCGAACAGGAATACGTTGGCATCGTGGATGAGCGCGCAAGCGACCGAGAGCTTTTGCTTCATGCCCTTGCTTAGGGTGGCAACCAGAGCGTCCCGCTTTTCGGTGAGATCGTAGCGATCAAGCAGCTCGTCCTTCTTCGCCTCGTATGTTGCCATCGTCTTAAAGCACATAGCGACGAATCGCAGATGCTCGTCGACGGTAAGGAGTTCGTACAGAGACGGCACTTCTGGAACGAAAGCAAGGCCCGCCTTCGCTTTGGCTTGGTCGGCTACAACGTCGAAGCCATTAATAAGAATTTGGCCGGAATCAGGCCTTAGAATGCCGGCAATGCATCGAAGAGCAGTGGTCTTGCCAGCTCCGTTTGGACCCAGCAAACCCACAATTTCCCCGGGTTGAATCGTGAGTTCTAACTCGTCGACGGCTCGAAAGCTCTTGTACTGCTTTACGAGGCCGAATGTTTGGAGCATCTAGAAGTTAATTGTGGCATGCGGACAGGGTTTGGACCGAGCCTAGCGCGGGACAATCTGTGATTCCACCAAGCCGCTGAGAATTCTGTCGGCCGTAAGACCCTCAACTTCCGACTCTGGGCGTAGCACAACCCTGTGCCGCAATACGGCCAATGCAAGCTCCTTCACATCGTCAGGGATGACAAAGTCCCGACCTCGAAGCGTTGCAACGGCTTTACTGCAATTCAATAGGGCGATACCTGCACGCGGAGAGGCTCCAACAAGGAGATCACTCGAATCACGGGTGGCCTTCACCATGCTGTAGATGTAAACGAAAATCTTGTCTTCAACCGTTACCGACTGCACTTCCTTTCGCATCTCGGCAAGTTGCTCAGGTGAGACAACGGCGGTCACGCCAGCTTCTTCCAGCCTCTGTGGTGCAAAGCCTCCGTGATGCTTGCGCAATACGTCCTGCTCGGCCTCGGCCGAAGGATAGTCGATGAGAATCTTGAGGAGGAATCGGTCTTGTTGGGCCTCGGGCAGAGGGTAAGTACCTTCGAAGTCAATCGGGTTTTGAGTTGCAAAGACTAAGAAAGGACTTGGCAACTTGTATCTTACGCCGTCAATCGTGACGTGCCGCACTTCCATCGCTTCGAGAAGCGCAGCCTGAGTCTTGGGCGGAGTGCGATTAATTTCGTCTGCCAGCAAGATGCTAACGAAAATCGGGCCAGTCCGCAGTTTGAACTCAGCGGTCTTGGGATCGAACACGCTCGTTCCGATCACGTCGCTTGGCATGAGGTCCGGCGTAAATTGAACGCGACCGTACTGTAGGTTTAGCGTCTGAGCGAGAGTACGCACTAGGAGGGTCTTGGCAACGCCGGGCACTCCCTCTAGCAGGGCGTGTCCGTCGGCGAGGATAGCGACCAGGACTTGCTCGATGGTTTTTTCTTGGCCAACGATCGCCTTGGCGACCTCAGATCTAATACTCGCGGCAATTGTTTCAACGCTCATACGGTGCTCACGGACTAAAGCGGGATCGTACCTTACCTTGGCCGTTGTCCCAGCCTTGCCTCGCGATCCAGATCTTTTTTAACCGTCAGTAAACTCATCGGCCTGAGGAATTCGTCAAGATCATAAGAACATGCTTTGTATCGCACTTGGAATTATTCTGGCTCAAGCCCCTAAAGCCCAGAAGCCGATCGTCGCACCGGCCCAGTTACCCCAAGCCTATATCTTAAAAACCCCTGCCCCAACGAAGACCCTGGCCACAGTCAACGGTGAGCCCATCATCGCGTCCGACGTTGAGGCATTCCTTTGGGATTGGCGCGGAACTGAAGCCCTGCAGGATGTGGTCTCCTTTCGGCTAATCGAGCAGGCAGCCAAGCGAGCTCAAGTAACCATTACGCCAGAAGAGACTGACGCGGCGGTGCAGAAACAGCTTGACCAGATCAAAAAGAACCTACCGCCAGGGCAAACGGTTGACGAGTCTTTGCGAAATCAGGGTTATCCGAAGTCTAGGCTTTACCTAAGGGTCAGAAGTGAGCTGCTCCTAGACAAGATCGTGCTGAAGGATTTCAAACCAGCCGAATTTGTCAAGGTGGCGACGATCATTATTAGGCCCGCCTCCGAGCAAACACCTGCGCTCTCTGCAGCGATAAAAAAGGCTGACGACGCTTTCGCCGAATTACAGAAAGGCACACCTTGGGACACCGTGCTTGCCGAATACGAAAAGGATCAGCGAACGCTAGCCGCCCACGGCCTACTTGGATGGAAGAGAGTGGCGGCGTTCCCACAATCGATTGCTGCCGAAATGGTGAAAGTGAAGCCAGGCGGCTATACGGAACCTGCTCAAACACCAAACGGGATCCAGATATTCCGAGTGGATGCCCACGGCCCTTCCGCCACCACTTCTGAATTGAATGAAATGAAAAATACGTTTCTTAGCGCCAACGGCCCGGCGATTCTAAATAAGATACGCGGCGACGCGAAGATCGTAAAGTTCTACCCATAGGAGATTGCCAGTTCAGCGAGGCTGACCCGGCAAATATGCGGGAGTATTTGAAACTTTTTCGCTTCCGTCGCGCTATAATCTAATTATTGGAGTCACCACGGTGGTGGAAACGGAGGTCGGAGCATGGAAGCTCCCTCCAATACTCCCCTCTCACGCGTCTTTCAGACTGTGTCCTCTCATCGCACGATTCTCATAGGGGACGACTCAATTTCCTGGCGGGAGTGGCTAAAGACCCACCGCGCTGATCGCGATCTCATCTGTCTTGATCCGCTAGACGCGTCGCAGGCGCCGCCCGGGAGATTCACTGTTCACAAGGGAGACAAAATAGCCGCTTGGCAATTCTATGGCAGCCTAGACTCCTTGCGCGCACCGCACGTCGCCCTAACCTCTCTGGCCTATCTCCTTGGGCATTCCGGCGATGACGCAATCATCCAAATGCCGTCGTTTCGGGCGAGCCCGTTAATGAGGCAGTTCCTTTTGCTTGCTGCGGAGCTAGTCCAACCCCAAGAAATCCTAGTCAAGAAGGGTCTCGCTCTAGATCAACAAGGCTTCCCTGTTGGCCCCTCTGAGGTCGAACTGGAAACGGGGTTCCAAGATGTCGTCCGCCATGCCCAGCGCAAAGCTCTTTGGATTAAGTTGATCGAAAACGGCGAAGATCATGAGCTCGAACTCTCAAGCATCACGATTGACGGAACAAGGTTGGGTTCTGGGCAACGGATGGCGAAAATGCCAATCGAGGCCCAATATATGGAAATCTGCGGTGCAACGCTGCTCATTGTCGCGGAGAAGCATCCAGAGGACCGTGACCTCGCTAGGGCCCTGGATTCGAGCCACTGCAGCCGGGTCCATGTAGTTGAACCCATGGCCTATAACGGATTGCTCTGCTCGTTCGCGAGACAATCCGGGGAGGACTTCGGCATGGGAGTCATCAAGGAGATCGATTTTGTTGCCGGCATCATCAAGGCGCGGTGCACGGCGGTAGCCCCTGCCCCCGTGCGGATTCTCAGGATCGGTGGCCTGCAACTAGACATGGCGGGCCACGAAATCGGCGAAGTCAAGCCTTGGCAGGTATAAACCCTTAATGCGGCTTTTCCTTGTGCGCCACGGCCAGACGTCGTGGAATTCGGACATGCGAGCGCAAGGACACACCGACATTGAGTTGGACGAAGTAGGCGAAAGACAAGCTCGTCAGGTGGCCGAAGTTGCCGCAGACCTTGGAATCGCACGAGTCGTTTCCAGCGACTTGAAGCGAGCCGCCTCAACCGCCACCGCCATCGCGAACGCAGCGCAGGTACCTCTACAACTTGACCACGCTTTGCGAGAGCGCTCGTTCGGAAAATACGAGGGGATGAAATTTGGCGAGCTATCCGCCGTCCTAGCGCAGCAGCAACACATTGAGGGTCTAGACACCTACGATGTCCGTCCGCCGAAAGGAGAGTCGCTTAAGGATGTATGGGAAAGGATGAAGCCCATCTCAAAGGCACTTTTCTCTGAACGCGAAAACACGTTGGTCGTCGCGCACGGCGCAAGTTGCTCGTTGTTGCTAGCCCACCTTGTGAAGGGCTCGCTGGAAACGTCCCGTGCTTTCAGGTTTGGGAACGCAAGCGTTACCGAACTGATACGTCGCCCAGAAGGGGTGTTTCAGATTCTTCGGTACAACGACACGTCGCACCTGGCGACTGAGCAACCCCTTGTCGGAACAATCGATGGCGCGACTCGTTAAGGCCCTGCCTGCCATCGTCGGCGGGTTGCTGCTTGCCGCCGCGTTCCCGCCATTTGATTTGCGTTTGATGGTATTTATCGCGCTCGGCTGGTGGATTGCGAGCATTGCTGAACTAAGCCCTAAGGGCGCATTCAAGTCTGGATACATTCTTGGGTTCGTCTTCTTGCTTCCCCAATTCCAATTTCTTCAAGCATTGACTGCACGTTGGACAGGGAGCGTCGGCCTTTCGATCTTTCCCTATCTGATCTGCTGCGTCTTAGGATCATTTTATTTCGGGTTCATAGGTTGGCTCATTTGGATATGTTGGGACAGACGTCAGCCGTTGATCATCCCGCTTGTTTGGGCCGGCGTTGAGGTTTTTCGAAGCTATATCCCCGTGTTTGCCTTCCCCTACGGCCTACTACCCTCCCCGCTCTGGCCCTACCCGATGCTCATTCAGGCCGCTTCTGTGGGGATGATTTACGGCGTTAGCGCTTGGATCGTGCTGTTCAACACGCTGATCGCCCAAGTAATTCGAAAATCACCTTACAGCCGCCCAGGGCTCGTGATGTTCTTTCTCATTCTTGGCGCATCGGTAGCAATTTCGCTCGTGCCCGTCGAGGGACGTTCTTTTAGGATTGCAATCGGGCAGCCTGGTGTGGACATGGCGTTCGGCAACCCGGATCAGAACCGCGTTGCGATCAATCAGAATGTCACCGCCTTCGAGGCGGCCGCCAAGCAGGAAGGCGCGCGCCTCTTGGTGCTCCCAGAAGGCATATCGGAAGGCTTCTTACCGATTGACCCCGATCTTCCGACCCTATACGGCGGGCAGCGAGTCGATGGAGCATTCCATTACCAATCCGGATTTGCAGAATTCCGCGGCCAGACCACGTTTATCGACAAAACGCGCCTTGTCATCTTTGGCGAATTTGTTCCTGGCCGACACGTAATTCCATTCCTTGACAAGTTCAACCTGCCTAGCGGCGACATGGACGCTGGCAAGACGGTCGATGCTATTGAGATGGACGGCACGAGGGTCGGGCCGGTTATTTGCTTTGAAGGGCTATTTCCAGACATCGCCTATCATCAAGCGCTTAACGGCTCCCAGGTGCTTGCCGTAATGTCCGTTGATGATTGGTACATGGGAACTGGCGCGCCGGAACAGTTAAAGAGCGCCTCCGTGTTTAGGGCCGTCGAGACGGGATTGCCCTTAGTCCGCGCCGCGACCCAGGGTTACAGTTTCGCAGTCGACCAGCGCGGCAACGGCCTTACCGAAGCCCCTCTGGGCAAAACCCAGTTGCTGACCGCCGAGTTGAAGTTAGGTAAGCCAACCGAACGGCAAGTCCCCTGGAAGTTCGCGTTTCCTCTCATTGCCTTGTTTTGCGTGCCAATCGTAATCACCCTACGAATCCTGACGAAAGCAAAAATTGGGCGATTAAGCGGTGCGTCCGAACCGGTTTGAACGCCTCTTGAGCAACCTTAAGGCTGGATAGCGTCCCTACCAGTGTTAAGGCTTCTCGACTTTCCCACCAAGCGCCTCAATAGCACCTTTGATAGCGTCAGACGCCTCGTCCAAGTTCCCTTCCACCTCTTCAAGGGGATTCTCAAATTTCCCAGGCGCCGATTCGCTGAGGCTGCCAGCGATTCCTTGCGCGTCATCGAGGGCCAGGAGTCCATCATTGCAATCGGCCAAGGCTTTAACACGCAATGCCTCTTGAGTTTTGAGATCCTTTCGGAATTCTTCCAAGGCTTTCGGCTCAGTCATGTAAGCGTCGATATCGGCCGAGGCCTCGTTGACACTGTCCTCGACATCTTGCATACCGTCCTTGAGCTCTTTGGGCGCGCCGGCAAGCTTGGCGACGTCTTCCGCGGCTTTGGCGGCAGTTTGGAGTGATTCCTTAGCCGCGCTCAACTGAACAGACGCTGACCGAATTTGCTCGCGGAGCTTTTCGGCCGGGTCTGAGGGGACTTCGACCGTGGGAGCTGCGTGGAGGGCGGGGTTGCCCTTGCAACCTGCGAGCAAAAGGCATCCAAACACAGCAAGCGGGACAAGGCGCACCGAATGAGGCTACCTGCCACCTAAGCTCATTTGTGCCAATAATTGGAGATGGTCCATCTAAACGTAAGTTGCCAAAATACGTGGGCCTAGGGCAACCAAATTTGGGCGTGGGCGTATAATAGCGGCAGACTCCTAAGACTGGAGCCCGGAGAACTTAAAACAGACATGCGGCGTTTTTTCAATTGGCTTAAGGCGATCTTCAATCGGGGCATGGATCAGATCGAAGATCCCGAGATCATGCTTGATCAGGCAAAGCGGGATATGCAGGCCGCCCTTATCGCGAATCGCGAGAAGGCTGTGCAGGCAATTTCTCAGCGAAATCGGCTGCAAATGATGCTTGACGAAACGACCGCCAAGTCAATGCAGCTTGAAAACCAGGCATCCCTCGCCCTTAAGCAAGACAAGCGCGATTTGGCGCTGCAGTTCATGCGGGAAAAGGCAAACAACGATAGCGTGATTGCACAACTTACAGAGTCCTTGAACTCCGCAAGCGCGACGGTCGAGCAAGTCAAAGTTGCTATTAAGCATCAGGAAGAAGAGGTCCGCAAGAAGACTGCTGAAGCCCTTGCTATGAAGGCTCAGTGGAAGAACGCTCAGATTCAGAATTCAATAGCCAAGGCCCTTGAGGGGCTAACTTTCGAGAATCAATATGAGGGATCCTTCGGCGCTGCAGCTGAGCGAATTAAGAATGCGAGCAGCGAAGCCGCTGCCCGCAATGAAATGATGGGCACTTCGCTTGCCGGTAAGTCAATGGAGCTCCAAAGCAGTGCCATGGACGCAAGCGCCGAAATGGAACTTCAGAAGCTGGAAGCCAAGCTTGGTATGGGTGGTGCACCTGCCGCAACGACCACGAGCGTGGATGACGAACAGCACATCACAATCGGC
>JBBQMJ010000102.1:0-9941 GCA_038328815.1 Fimbriimonadales bacterium
CACCGAAAAACCTTAGATGTGAGTTCGGCTCTTTCTTCTCATTCTCTAAAATCTTTGCTCTGACCTTTGGAAATCTTGCGGCAGCACGTTGCTCGCTTTCGGGGGTCATATTGATCGGCTTCATTGTGACATCCGTTACCGCCGTGGTTAGAGTCTCGCCAGCGAGAGTCCATCTACCAGTGGCCACGAGTTCAATTCCTGCGCCATTTGGGTTCATCAAAGTTGAATCTTCTTTATAGACTCCGTCCTCACCAAAATGAAATTTACTCACCGTGCTGAATTGCTTGACTGGTCTTTCGCTTTTCCAGTCGCCAACTATCGGAGACCTCTTATGGCAGCCTGCCGCGGTCAAACACACCAGGGCGACTGAAATACAGCTGACCAGACGCATTCGTTTATGAACTGCCTTTGACGCGACGGATCTCTTGTGGGTTGCTTCCGTTGTCAATAGTTACCGTATCATTGTCAGTCCATTTCAGATGGGTCAGAGGTTGCTTGTTGGCATCTGCGAGGACCTTTGCTTTCTGAGCCTCCATAATTCCCGCAAGGAGTTGTGCTTCTTGAGCTGTCAACCCAACTGGTTTCATATCGACACTAGTCACGTTCATCGAAAGGTCGTCGCCGCTCATCTTCCAAGTTCCGTCAAGCGTACAATCGACTCCCTTTCCGTCAGGGCGCTTTAGTGGCAAAACTATCTTGAAGTCTCCTGCTTCCGCAAAATGGAGCGTGGCGTTGGAGGAAATGCCTTGAACCTTCATAGTTCCAGCCCAGTCGCCGATGATTGGCGGCTTCTTCTGACATCCAAAACAGGCAAGAGCAACGAGGAGTGCAGCAAGAAGGTCGCGAATTCGCATGCAGCATTATATTCGAGCTAGTGCACTTAATGAAGATACGGAACCCGTTACTAACGTCTTCGCCTCATTAAGCCTGCAATTGCTAAGCCAATCAACGCCACCGACGCCGGCTCTGGTGCGCTTTGAATCGTAATTTGGTAGGGCACCGAAATGAGGCCCGATGAATCGGTCCCGTAGCTGTTTCCCGCGTAAAATCCAGAGGTACCCCTTCCTTGAACATAGAGCTGAAGATAATGGTTGCCAACCCCAACTGCATAAGTTCCAAATGGGCTTACGTAATTGGTGTCCAGATAATCGGTCAAGGACGTGTAGCCGTTCGAGCCAGAGATCACGTTCGTCATCGATCCAATTTGTTGGATGTTAATCGTTCCAGCGTGATCAAGCTGGAAGGCAACCTGGACGAAAGCGTAGCCATAGGCGGAATACAGGTCTGGACCACCCACCTGGGTTGCACTGCCATACCCAGCGATAGCTCCCCTGAAATCCAGCACGTTCGAGTTTGAGGTTATCAGCGCCGCTGAAGCAGTCGCTGCGCTGCCCATCGAACCATAGGGCATAGGGTTAAGCGTCCCTCCATCGCCGATGGCGCCGAATACAGGCATCGATCCGCTATTAAAAAGGATCAAGTTGTTCGGGCCTGAAGGTGGTACTTCGACTTGGGTGTCCGCAAAGTTGATGTCTGCGGCATATGTGACGATATTGGCGTTAGCACTGCTGATCAGCGCGGGTACTGCCAGAAAGGAAGTGATTGATCGAGCAGAAAGCTTCATTGAGCGTGATTCCCCGGCTCGATTGTTAAGAAATCGAGCCTCCTACCATTGGATTGTCGCCAAGGGCAGAAATGTGACAGGAATCTTTGACCTAACCTGGCTCTCGACTAGCAGGGCAGAACATCTGCAAGATCGCGATCTTTTCGTAGCCAAGGTAGGGGTAAAGGCGTGCACCATCGCTGCTGGCAAGCAAGACGCTCGTTTCAGTGCCTGATGCTTTGTCATCAAGCAGAAGCCTGCTCATGAGGGCGCGACCGAAACCGCGGCCTCGGGCATCCGCATGAACGTAGAGAGCTGCAGCCCAAGCGGCTTTGCCAACGGGGACACTCGTCACCCATCCGTAGTCAGTTTCTTCGTCCCAGATCGCATACTTTCGAGTTCCGTCTAGCAGTTTGCGTTTATGCCGGGCGCGTTGGGGAACGGCGTTTACGGCCTCTGGGGTCAGTAGCTGGCGAACGGGCGGCAGCGACTCGTACTCGGGGATATTTTTGAGATGATGGATGAAGAGCCACTCAGTTGAGACGGCCCTGTAGCCCAGTGACTTATATTTGAGGCGTATGCCCTCATAGTCCGCCTCAAGAGGATGAATCTCGCACAGAAAATGCCAGCCGATTCCTTGTTTTTTGATTCGCCGTGCCGTTTCTTCCGGTGGTAGGTCGACGGAGGCGATCTCAATTTTCCGCGGAACCTTGCGGCCCGGGCCATCCCTCATGATCCAAAGGCCATCGACCTTTTCAGGCACGTAAGGGTGGGTCCTGCTCTTGAGCTGGCAGAATGCGGTGACGAAGACCTCGACAGCGGCCCCAACAGTCATGGTTCCATTTTACGCCTGCCGTTGCTATCTGAATGCTGGCTGGAGGAGGACGTCCATCCCGAGCGAACTCGAGGGGTTCGTGATCACAAGCGCCGCGCGACGAATTGAACGCGACGTGGCCAGAACGGTCCCTCGACTTCGCCTTTGCTACGGTCGGGATGACAAACAAATAGGAGACGGACGTTGAGACATCCGCGAGCTACCCTGTGGCTACTTCGGAAGAAATGAAATGGCCCCCGGGTCCGAAGACCTGGGGGCCAATTGCGTCAGTTGCTACGTTCCACTAGGGAGCGTTCTGGCCGATGCTGCGCGTGAGGTTGATCGGTCCCGATCCACCCTTGGCGCCAGTCCAGTTTCCACTGGCTCCGATCGTGAACAGACCATCAGCGTTTCCGCAAGTTACCGTGAAGTTAACCACGCCAACTCCGCCAGGAGTGATTGAACCACCCGTAAGCGCCTGGATCGATGCTGTTGAAGTCACGGTCGAGATTTCGCCGGCGCCAGCGCTGTGTCCAGCACTGTCAACCAACGATAGGCTGAAGGCCTGCGTATCGCCAACGTTAGCGAATGCATATTCGCCACGTGCTGTTGGGATAACTGAAGCAAGCGTGTCTGGATTCAGCACGATTCTCGACGGAATGCCGAAGACTTCGGTCGTGATCAGATTCGACGAAGTCGTACCGATCGTGACGCTGATCGTGATTTGACCAGCTGAAGCTCCAGCGGTTACTACGCCACTCGCGTTCACTGAGGAACTCGAGTTCGACGACACAACCGTGTCACCCGTGTTGCCGATGTTAATCGCAGAGCGGTCAACATTGATGCATGTCCAAGTCTGCGGACCCGCAGGGGTTGGAACTGCATCGTTGTCTACGTCTACGGTTCCCGTAATCGCGTAGGACTGCGGGCTCAGCGGTAGAGCCGCGATCGGCGTTACCGTTCCGACGTCGACTCGCGCTGGGCCAACAATAACGATGCTGCCTAACGGTCGAGTGACGCTGATATTCAGCGCAAGGCTATTCGCGGCGCCTGCCGAAGCAGTAATCGCGTCGTTGCCCTTAGCAACCTTCTGACCCGCGTTTAGAACGGGGTCGATGGCATCGGGAGGATTGTACGTTGCGGTCACCTGGCCGCTAGCGTCCGAAACTCCGCCATTGGAGATCGCTGTGAAACAAGTGCCTGGGGAAGCCGCCCATGTGTTGGCCGGCGCCTTAGGATTGTTGAAGGTTACAGTCGCACCTGGAATCGCAAGGCCGTTGATGTTGGTGACTGTAGCCGTGAGAGCCGCGGTCGTGTTAGGAACAACAACCGTAAGCGTTCCCCATACGACGCTGCTTGCAGGCGAGGTCAGCGTAACCGCTGCTGGCGCGCCAAGCGCGAAGTCTCCGTTGAATCCGCCAACAGCATTACCTGCCGAGGGGGTCAATTGGAAGGCCATATTGCCAACAGTGGCTGCGGCATTACCCGCGGTCAGCGTGAAGGAATTACCGGCGCCGCCGATAACGACGCTAGCTGCTGCTACGCCCGAATCCGTGACCGTGAAGGTCGCGGGAGTGATGACGCCGCTTGCATCCAAAGCAACAACAGCCAACGACTTAACAGGGTCGCCAGCGATGAAGTGCTGAATTGGATCGGTTGGCGCGACACCATTGATGGTGGCTTGAACCGAAGCTGCTGGGCCCGGCGTATAAGTGGTGCTGCCTGTGTTTAGCAGGAGAATCGTATTATTTGCCGCGGCCGCTCCAATATCTGCTTGGAACGTTGAAAGGGCACGAGGTGAACCGTTGTATTGCAGGCCCGATCCGGAAACTGAGAGATTTGTACTCGCAGGGCCATTAACGGTGCAAACGACGGCGTTGCTCGTTGCCATGTTGAAATTCAAGAAATTGCCGTTTGTACCACGACTCACTGTTCCATTTGGCATGGTGACCGTGATCGTTCCAACTGTCGGCGCAAAATAACCGGCAGGTGGGGTTGCAGTTGGCAACACCGCCACTGCAGGGACTCCGTTTCCAGCTGCTCCCTGCACATAAACAAATCCGGCGATAACCCTGGATACGTTGCCGTTAGAGCTCGATCCGGATCCGCCGCAGCCCGCTATCACCAAACAACTGATGATTGCAAGCAAAACTAAAAGTCTTTTCATACCATCCCTCCCTAAGAGTGGAGCTAAGTCCCAGGCACATTCTAGCACCGCAGGCCAGTATCTCTGCTAGGATTTAGACGAAGCTCGAAGGCAAATAGAACCCAAAAACGTTCAAAAGCATGCGATTTTTGAACGATATTGCCGTCATTTAGCACTTGCCACCCCTGTCCCCGCAAAGCTCACAGGTTATTCGGGGCTTGCGAGCGCATCATTAATACAGGTTAATTGGCATTTCACATTGGCCTGCCATGCTAAATTTGAGCGTGCCTTCAGCAATAGAAACCATTGACATCGTGGTGGTGGGACTTGGCTTTGGCGAAGCCTTCGTTCCGATTTATCAGCACCACCCCGGCGTCGGCCGCGTAGGGATCTGCGAGATCGATCCAAAAGCGCTGGCGGTCGTGGGAAACCGCTATAAGGTCAAAGACAGGTTCAATTCCCTTGAAGAGGTCTTGGCCGACGGTCGCTTCAACGCAGTTCATCTTGCCACCCCGGTTCCGTTACACGTTGATCAGACACTCGCAGTCTTGAACGCCGGGAAGCATTGTGCGTGCGCCGTCCCTATCGCAACGACTCTCGAAGACATCAATCGCATCATCGAAGCCGAACGTCGGTCCGGCATGAATTACATGATGATGGAGACCGGCGCCTACACCCGGGAATTCCTTTACGCCAACGATATGAATAGGCGCGGCAAGCTTGGAAATCTCACTTTCTTCCGCGGCGCTTACTTTCAAGATCTGGAAGGGGCGTACCCACGCTACTGGTACGCGCAGCCGCCAATGCATTATTCAACCCATGTAGTCGGACCGATTCTTGCCTTGGCAAAAACCACCGCCACCCAAGTGAACTGCCTGGGCGTTAGCATCTTAAGGCCCGATTTGCAGCAGCCCGGTGGCACCCAATTTCCTCTGCAGACCGCGATATTCCGGCTTGCAAAGGACAACATGGCTGCCGAAGTAACGAGAGCATGGTTCCAGACTGCCCGCGGGTGCACTGAAGCATTCAGTGCCTACGGCGACAAGGCAGGGTTCGAATGGCAGCAGATCGAAGAAGAAGATCCCGTCGTGTTCACGCTAGAAAAAGTGCAGCCCAAGCGCCGATGGCGGAATGCTCTGCCCGAGCGGGTCAAAGTCCCATTTCGCCCAGACCTCCTTCCCCGTGAGCTAGCGGAATTTGCAGAAGGGGGACACGGGGGATCGCATCCGCACCTGGTCCACGAGTTTGTGTCAAGCATTCTGGAGGGCCGAGCGTCTGCCATCAACGCGATCACTGCGGCGAACTGGACTGCGCCGGGCATTTGCGCGAACGATTCCTCGCTCTTAGAAGGTGCTACTGTCCAGATTCCGCAGTTCAGCTAGTCGGAGCTCTTTTCTTCAATGTGAGGAGCGAACCGGCGGTCGGGGACAAGCCACATCAAGGCAACCGACGCGTAAAGAATGCCTGATACGAAATGCTGAAATGGGGCGATGGCGACACCCAAGATGTAAAGCAGAATCGAAGCTTTCCCCTTCCAATCTGAACCAAGACCCTTAGCCACTGCCGAGTTTGGACCATTTGTCCGAACCAGGGTGACAGTGAGAATCCAGTATGCAATCGAGTTCATCAATAGCACCACGCCGTATGCGGCGACAGGACCGCTGGCGAAATTCGTCTCGCCCATCCATGCGGTCACAAATGGAGTGACCGAAAGCCAGAACATCAAGTGCAAATTGGCCCAAAGCACTCCACCGCTAACGTGTTCCACGGCGTGAAACAAGTGGTGGTGGTTGCTCCAGTAAATACCGAGGAATATGAAGCTCAGAACATAACTAAGGATCGTCGGTGCAAGCGGGCGCAAAGCGTCTAGTCCCGCCGTTTGCGGAACCTTGAGCTCCAGCACCATGATCGTGATAATAATCGCGATCACGCCATCGCTGAAAGCTTCGAGTCTGTCGGTGGTCATGGCGTTTTGGGTGTTGGGTATTGGGTGTTAGGTTTACGCGCGGGATCAGAAACTAGTCGGACTAAAACCCAATACCCAATACCTGCTTCGCTACCGCCCCATCCCCGCCATCTTCTTCCCACCCAACATGATGCTAAGGGTCGTCTTCGTCTGGATGCGGGGAAGGGGCTGGGCTTGATCTAGCGCCGTGCCCGGGCCGTAGCCTGCCATCTGAAACATGGCAAAGTCGCACTCCTTAAATATTCCAACTGGCACGTTCACACTTGTGCGATCACCAGGCATGAAAACGGTTTGGCCCACGAGATCCTTTACTTCCGACATCTGCAGGAAGCCCATATCGGCCATCGCCGATTCCTTGGGAATCTCGGACGAAGTCCAGAGGACTAGCGTGTTCTTGCCTTCCATGCCCATGATCGTTGCGAACTGGCCCAGAAGGTTAGGAACTTGAGTCCACTGGAAGTCGATCGAGTTGCCCAAGTCGATCTTCTGCTCTAGGTTCGGCGCCGTCATCTCGATGGGCGCTAGGAAGTCCACGTTCTGCGGCGAGTCGATAGCGACGTTCCCGGTGTAGGTGCTCGTGAGGGCGAAGTTGCCGACCAGCGATGCTTTGGCGTCGATCTGTATCGGGTCCTTTGGCCAGTAACCGGTCGTCCAACCGGGCTTGTAAAAGTAGGATGTTCCGCCGCCACGTTGCGCATCGCGAGCATGGGCTTTGACTGCTTCCTTTTGCTCGGGCGTCATGCCGCCCCAGTGAATGACCTTAGGCTGGCCATCCTTGACCGTATCCGAAGATCCCCAGTACAGCTTGATTGTGAAGTCGGGATTCGAATCTGGAGCGAAGCCTTGGACGCCGCCACTTTCAGTCTCGGTGGGCTTTGGACGATAGAGCTCAAGGTCGAGCTTGTCGCCCTGTCCGAGCCCAGCGGGCGGAACGATGAACGCGGTTGCGTTGTCGGGAGCAATTGTGGGTGACCAAAGGCGGATGTTAAACGAGCGCGTAGGCTCGCCAGACATCATGTTCATCGTGCCCGCGGGCATCTTGAGCTTGATTCCAGGCGGCAATTTGATGTTCATCTTCTTCATGCCAGCCATGCGCGTCACTTTCGTTTCAGCGAGTAGGGCAAGGAACGCCTGGTCATCAACCGCATAAGCACCACCAGCAATCGTCAACGATAATCCAATCAATCCCAATTTCTTCAACGAAACCCTCCAAGAACAAAATGTTACGGCGGCAGTTTACCGAGGCATCCCAATAGGAAAACGTGCCTACGGATACCAATCCCCTCGTAACCGCTAATGTCTGTCTCGGCGTCGGGATTGCCTCGCCTCGTAGAGCGGTCGGCCCTGGCGGCGTCTCGCGCTTGCGAAGGTATAGATAACTAAGGTGTCTCGACCAGCCGGACGACCGCGTCCGGATTGTTGAAGACAAGGTAGATGTTGCCGTCCGGACCGTAGGCGAGGTCGCGAACGCGAGCTAATCCCTGAAGGATCTCTTCGTGCTCGACCACTTTGCCATCCTTGATGCGAAATCTGTCCACGTTCTTTCCCGCCAGACCTCCGGCAAGAAAGTCGCCATTCCATTTTCTGAACTTGGGGCCGTTGACGAGCATGAGTCCGCACGAACCAATGGAGGGTAGCCAGCGGAAGAGTGGGGCTTCAAAGCTGTCGTTGTCGGCTGGCCACGGAAAGGTTGCGGGTGTGTCGTCGTAGTTGATCGCAAACATAGATTTGGGCCAGCCGTAGTTCGCGCCCTTCTTGATCAAGTTAAGCTCGTCACCTCCACGCGGACCATGCTCTGTGTCAAACAGGTTTCCGTGGAGGTCAAAGGCTAATCCCTCGGGATTACGATGCCCAAATGACCAGACCGATTCCAGACCCTTACCACCGACAAAGGGATTATCTGAAGGGATGCTTCCATCTTCATTAACTCGAAATATCTTGCCGTAAGGATTGTCTGGCTTCTGGGCTAAGTCGCCGAAGGCACGATCGCCGATGCTGAAATAGATATGGCCGTTGCCATCAAATACTATCCGACTACCGAAATGGCTAGCCGTCTTCGTATAGGCGTAGGGTGCATCAAAGATGGTCTCTTGGCTGGTCCATCGAATGTGCTTTCCAAAGGATAGCTTCCCTCGAAGGATTTTTGTCATCGTCTCCCCTTTTGAATTGGGCGCGGCGAGAGCAAGGTATATCCAACCGTTTGACCGATAGTTTGGGTGAACAGTGACGTCCAACAGTCCACCTTCCCCAAGCAGCAATGAGGCGGGCATTTCTTCTACCGGAAGCAGCTTCCCGCGGTCGAAAACGAACATGGTTCCCGGCCTGTTGGTGATAAGGAACCGGTCGTGGGATATCCAGTCGATTGCCCAAGGGGTTACAAGGCCTTGACCCTGGATAATGTTCTCCAACCTGAAGTTCGCCAATTTTGAGTGATAAATGCTTTTCGCGTCGGGTTTCGGCGAACCAAACTTTTTCCGTAGACCTTTCGATTGCATCTCCCGGATGTGGACGACTAAGCCCCAAATCATGTTGTCGGGCAGCGTATCGCCATAGGCTGGCATGGAAGTGTTCGGGATGCCGCTCTTTACGGCGTCGAAGAACTTACGGTCGTTGGATCCGTCGTAGAGTTCTTTCGAAACGAGCGTTGATGTGCCCGCACCGCCGCCTTCGCCGGTGTCGCCATGACAATTGCTGCAGGTGTCTTTGTAGACTTGAGATATGGTGACCTTGGTTGGCGCCTTTGGCGGGGCTTTCCTCACTGAGCGAGGTGGCGGACGAAAGGCAGGCTCCTCCTCTTCCTTGCCGCAGCCGGCGACAACGATCGCGGCAATGCCGATAACGGCTGGCAATGCCACCAGAGAAATTCTGAAAGCCAAGTTCAACGCGCCCCCTAAAGGGCCCCTTTGCACCCCTGAGGTCTAAGACGTGGACGGGGTTCGTTAGGAAACAAGGTTTGCGCAACAAGGTCGGTGAAGAGACCGTACTGCCTGGCCCGTTCGCCAAGCTCAACTCATCTGGCATCGAACTCAAAAAGAAAAGAAGCCGGGCAATTGCCCGGCTTCAAAGTTTTCGAAATCGCTACAAGTCTTACTTGCGGCGGCGTCGAAGAAGAGCGGCAGCGCCGAGACCAAGAAGGGTCATCGAAGCAGGCTCAGGAACGGCAGCGTTCTCGAGTCGGAATGCATGCTCGTTAGAGTTGTCGAACCAATTGTCGCGTGTACCAAACTGGCTCTCGCGGCCGGTGTTTGTGCCATTGCTGTCTGTGGTCTCCCAGAAAATGCCCTGGCGATCAAAGTTGGGGTTGGCTCCTTGGTTGCCAAGCAGTTCCATGTGGAAGATTCCAGGGCCGCTCTCAAAGATCGTTCCGAAATCGACAACGTTTTTGTACTCATTAAGGCCAAACGCGTTGTTT
>JBBQMJ010000103.1:0-9910 GCA_038328815.1 Fimbriimonadales bacterium
CCTCCCGCACCGAACGGCAAGATGGGGAGGGATGCAGAGAGTTCAAAATTTGCGTCCCATGCCTGGAGAGGCGGGGGTGGCGGCGAAGGCGACGGGGCGGTCGACAAATCGGAACCGTCCATCCAAACCGTGCATTGCAAACCTCTACCTAAGCGAATAGCAAGCACCGGAACCGCCCCCGTCTCGCCGGAACGAGCCACCCCCTCCTTCCGCACGGAGCGGCAAGATGGGGAAGGAGAGTCGGCAAATCGGAACCGTCCCTACAAAACCGCGCATTGCAAACCTCGACCTAAGCGATAGCAAGCACCGGAACCGCCCCCGTCTCGCCGGAGCGAGCCACCCCCTCCTCCCGCACCGAACGGCAAGATGGGGAAGGAGAATCCTTTCTCAATCAAAAATGATGCGCAACAGTTGTCGCACGTCTACCGTTTATAATAGAGACCTTGATGACCGCTGCGTTAGATTTGGCGTCCCTCAACCCCCAACAGCTTAAGGCTGTTGAGCTGCCTGGTGGGCCGCTGTTGATCTTTGCGGGAGCGGGGTCCGGCAAGACGCGGGTCATCACTTACCGCATCGCCAAGCTCATCGCCGATGGCGTTCCGCCGCATCGGATTTTGGCCGTCACCTTCACCAACAAGGCGGCCCGGGAAATGCGGGAGAGGGTTGAGGCGCTAGTTGGGGACAGGGCCAAGAAGATGTGGATCGGGACGTTCCACTCCATTTGCAGCCGCATGCTGCGCATCGATGGCAAAGCGATCGGCCTTGATCCGAACTTCGTCATTTATGACGACGGTGACCAAACGCAGCTCATCCGCGACATCTTCAAGCTCAAGAACATCGACGACAAGAGCATTCAGCCGCGGGCAGTCCTTAACGAGATTTCCTCCGCGAAGGAAAAGCTCAAGACGCCGGAAAAGTACGCAGAGACCGCGACCGGGTTCTTTGAGAACATCGTCGCCGACGTGTTCAAGTCCTATAACCACCTCTTACGCAAGGCCAACGCGCTGGATTTTGACGACATCCTCTTCTATTCGGTGCGCCTGCTGGAGCAGCGGGCCGACGTTCTGGAGAAGTATCAGGACCGCTTTCTGCACGTGCTGGTGGATGAGTATCAGGACGTCAACCTTGCGCAATACAAGCTGGTCCACGAGATCGCAGCGAAGCATCGAAACGTGGTGGTGGTTGGCGACGATGACCAGTCCATTTATGCTTGGCGCGGCGCCGATGTTTCTTTAATTTTGAAGTTCGGATCGGACTATCCCGACGCGGAGATCATCAAGCTTGAGCAGAATTACCGGTCGACCAAACGCATCCTAAGCGCGGCCAACGAGGTCATTCGGAAGAACCGCGGCCGGGCTGACAAGAGCCTTTGGACCGATAACCAGGAAGGCGTGCCAATCACGCTGACTCAGGCCGGCACCGAGCAAGACGAGGCGATGATGGCGGCGGATGCGATCATGCGCGACGTTAGAAACGGGCGGCGCAACTACGGCGACTTTGCCGTGCTCTACCGAACCAACGCCCAGAGCCGCGTCATGGAAGAAGCCTTCCTCACTATGCGCATCCCGCATGTGCTGATTGGCGGCCAGAGGTTCTATGAGCGCAAAGAAGTCAAGGACATGCTGTCCTACCTTCGCCTCACGCTGAACTCGCGAGACGAGATTGCTTTGAAGCGGGTTATCAACGTTCCCACGCGTGGCGTGGGCGCCCAGGCTTTCGCGAGCATCGAAAAGTGGGCTCGCGAGCATGAAGGGTCGCTTATGAACGCCCTGCTGGACCAGGAGGTCCAGTCGAACCTGCAGAAGAAAACGGCGGGTGGGATTAGGGCTTTCCTGGGCGCGATCGACGAAGCCAACGAGCTAGCGGAGAAGGGGCCCGTGACCCCTATATTGAAGCACTTGATGAATGCAAGCGGCTACCTGGACATGCTTCGCGCTGAGAACAGCCAAGAATCCATCAGCCGTCTGGAAAACCTTCAGGAGCTTTTGAACGTAACGGCCGAGTTTGATGCCACGGCTGAAGAGCCGAGTTTGATGGCTTTCTTGGAGAGTGTTTCGTTGGTGGCTGACGTTGACAACTTGACCGAAGGCGGGGAGGCGGTGACGCTGATGACGTTGCACTCGGCCAAGGGCCTAGAGTTTCCCGTGGTGTTCTTGGTCGGGCTTGAGGAAGGGGTATTTCCACACTCCCGGTCACTGGTCTCGGACTCGGAAATTGAGGAAGAGCGGCGGCTTTGCTACGTGGGCATGACTCGTGCTCGAGAAGAGTTGCACATGATGCATGCCCATCGGCGTTCGCTTTATGGGCAGCCGAACTTCAATCGCAGGTCTCGGTTCTTGGAAGACATTCCGCCTGAGCTTTTGGATACTTTGAACGGCGGAGGTTATGCCCCGCCTCCGGGACGGCAGGTGTATCAGGAGCGGTCAGGGACTTATCAGACCACCGAGCCTTACAAGGCTGCTGTTTATACGCCGCTTAAGGGGCCGAGTTGGAAGGCTCCGTTTGAGGTCGGCCAACGGGTTCTGCATCCGAAATTTGGTGTCGGTGTGGTCGTCGCTTGCAATCCGCTCAAGAACGATGCTGAAGTGACGGTCGCCTTTCCAGGGGTTATCGGAGTTAAGAAGCTCGTCCAGAACCTCGCGAAGTTGGAGGCGGTGTGAGGCGAACCTTTTGGGCGGCTCTTGGGGCGTTGGCAGCATGTGCAGGTTGCGCGGGGCCGCAGGAATACTATCCGCTTCAGATCGGCCGCTCTAACTCTTACAATGTCAGAACAGGATTCAACACCTATGTTGAGACCCTTACGCCGCAGCGCGTCGTCTCGGTGGCGGGAGCGCGTGGTTTTGAAATTGACAGCGCCCTTGGCGCGTCAAATCTAGGTTGGAAGGGCCAAACGCTTGTGGCCGAGCGCCTCGCAAACGCAAAGCTGAGCCCGGCTGTCCCGCTATTGGCACCCGCGCAACTCGATAAGAAACTCACGTGGTCTGGAACTTTAGCGTTTCCGGGGGGGAAGGAAGACGCGACCGGGACCTTGAGCCAATCTAAGGCAACCGTTTCGATTGGCGGACGTAAATTTGATACGATTAAAGCGACGCTAGTGCTTGACACCGCCAAACGTCAAATTGAGTTGGAGACTTACTATGCGCAAGGCATTGGACCGGTGAAACAGGAGCAGCGAACCAACGGCCATTTCGATCTTGCCATGGAGCTTCTAGCCGAAAAATAAAGGATTTCAGCAACTTCAGCCAAAATTCAATCAACAGCAACGCTGCAACACCAATTTCCCTATGGAACCAATCGCAATCGTGGGCCCAAAGCCCATAACTCTTAAAGACGTCCGCAACAACCCTAAGGTCAAGAAGCTCATCGACGGGGCCAATGAGGTCATGAAGTCGATGGGATACACCGAGCACGGCCATCGCCATGTCGGCGTCGTCTCGTCGATTACCCGCTACATTTTGGATAACGTGGGCGTGCCGGCCAGGGAGAATGAGCTTGGTCAAATAGCAGCCTATCTCCACGACATCGGCAACGTGATCAACCGGGTTGATCACCCTATTTCCGGTGCGAATATTGCGTTCACGATTTTGAATGAGATGGGTATGGACGCTATTGAGATCGCGCCTATTCTCGGTTCGATTGGCAACCATGAGGAGCTTGTTGGTATGCCGATCAGCGCGATGTCAGCCGCGCTCATCATTGCTGACAAAAGCGACGTTCATTTCAGTCGGGTTCAGAACCCGATTATGGAGAGCTTTGACATCCACGACAGGGTGAATTATGCTGTTCAGAAGAGCCGGGTGGAGATGGATACCTCGGCGCACACGATTGAGTTGACCTTGGAGATCGATACGAAAGAGGCCACGGTGATGGAGTATTTCGAGATCTTCCTGAGCCGCATGGTCATGTGCCGGCGGTCGGCGGATTTGATCGGTTACAAGTTCGCGTTGAACGTGAACGGAACCTATTTGGAATAGGGACGGACCTGTTTCACAGGGTCCGTCCCTAGCGCTTCATGACGCTGGAGGCGATGTCTCGCCCAAGCCCTGCGGCAAGCGGCACAGGAAGACAGGCTCGGATTGGGTGCCGACCATGCCGACGCCAGCAGTCGCAATCTTCATGCTTCCAAAGTTGCGGTGAGGGTGATCGGTACGCTTGCAAGCGCTTTGGAAACCGGGCAGCCAGCTTTCGCGCCCTTGGCTGCTTCTTCAAACGCCGCCGCGTCGCCGCCTTCGATCTTTCCGACAGTATCTAGATGGATGCCGGTGATGCCAAAGCCGCCCTCAACCGGTTGAACGGTGACAGTTGCGGTCGTGCTGACCGAAATTGGCGTCATGCCCTTGCTTGCCAAAACTGCACTTAGGGCCATCGAGAAACAGGCGGCATGTGCCGCTCCAATGAGCTCCTCGGGGTTTGTCCCTGGCGTGTCGCCAAACCTCGTTCCAAAACTATAAGGGGCTGATTTGATGAGTCCTGACTGACTCGAAACCTCGCCCTTGCCCTCTTTCAATGTCCCATGCCATACGGCGCTGCCCTTTCTTTCCATGGATTTACTCTACACAATGGAAGCTCGCGGCGTCTCTCTTGTTCGCGATTCTTTGGAGTGCGCCGACCTGGCGGCGTAACAAGGCACGGTGAAAGGCTGAGGGGTTCTGCGCGAATCCATCATATGAGGCTCGGTTCGGCGACAGGTCGCCGGTATGTTCCTAGCCTTACGTGGCTAAAGCGCGGCCAGGACTGCGCACTCCAAAGGGAAGTGCGCCTTTATAGGCCCAATTTCGGCCACAACTCGTCAACCCGTTTCTTAACATCGTCGCTCATCTTGATGAGCTTGGGGTAGTCCCTTGAGAACCCGTTTTCACCTGGCCATTTGTGGGTGCAGTCGAAGCCGATCTTTCCACCGAAGCCCATCGCCTGGGAGGCGTGGTCTAGTTGATCCACGGGCCCGCGGGTATTCAAGGCATCTCGTCCAGGGTCACAGTTTGCGCCGATTCTGAACAGCACTTCGCCCATGTCCTGCACGTTCGTATCTTCGTCGAAGATAAATACAAACTTGGTAAAGGCGAGGCCGCCCAAGCCCCAAATCGCGTTCATGACCTTGTAGGCATGGCCCGGATACTTCTTTTTGATGCTGACGAATGCCACGTTGTGGAAGCAGGCTTCGACAGGCAGGTTCATGTCCACGATTTCAGGAACGGTGAGCTGGATCAGGGGCAGGAAAATGCGCTCAACAGCCTTGCCCATCCAGCCATCTTCCATGGGCGGGATGCCCACTATGGTTGCTGGATAGACGGCCTTTGAGCGCATGGTGACGCAGGTTGCGTGGAAGACCGGGAACTGATCGGCCAGTGAGTAATAGCCTGTATGGTCACCAAAAGGGCCTTCAAGTCGGCGCTCGGTGGGATCGATGTAGCCTTCTATGACGATCTCGGCATCGGCGGGGACCTTCATATCCACTGTCTTTGCCTGCACCATCTCTACGTTCTCGCGCCGCAGGAATCCGGCGAACAGCATCTCGTCGATGCCGGGCGGCAAGGGTGAAATCGCGCTGAATATGACGGCGGGGTCGCCCCCGAGAACGATGGCCGCCTCAATCCGCTTGTGCTGGGCGCCCGCCTCTTCCATATGCCGCATGCCCGTCTTGTGCATCTGCCAATGCATGCCCGTGGTGTTCTTATCGTAAATCTGGATGCGGTACATGCCAACGTTGCGGCGGCCCGTGTTGGGGTCGTGGGTGAAGACCAGGGGAAGGGTGATAAATGGCCCCGCGTCTTCGGGCCAGCAGGTCAGGACGGGGAGCTTGGTGAGGTCGATCTCGTCGCCTTGAAGCACAATCTCCTGGCATTTCCCGCTTGATACCGTCTTTGGTGGGACGGTCTTGATCTCTTTGAATAGGCCCGGAATCCTCTTGAGCGCGTCCAGTTTTCCGGCAGGAGGTTGGGTCTTCAGCAACGCGGCTAAGCGCTCGGCGTGCTCTTCAAAGTCTTCGCAGCTTAAGGCCAAGGACATGCGACGACGAGAGCCCATTGTGTTTATCGCAACCGGGTGCTTGTATTCCACGACGCCGGGGGGCATTGCGTGGATAGACGGATGGTTCATGACCGCGCTCATCACATCGGGCGATCCTAAACGGTGAGGCGTGCCAACCGGCCTTTCAAATAGCAAGGCTGGGCCGTTGGACTTCATCATCCGGTCGGCAATCTCGGTGATCTCCAAATATGGGCTCACAGGCTCGCGGATTCGCTTGAGCTCGCCCTTGGATTCCAGGACCTCGATAAAGTGTTGAAAATCGCGATAAGCCATTTAACAAATGGAGTCTACGTGATTCCCAACCTCTAACGGTTGTTCAAGCGAACAGCCATTGCAACGAAACCTGGGCCCATGGCAGCCAGTCATAACAATAGAGCAGATTCTGCAAGAGAATTCTGCAAACAGGAGACTAAACAACTTAATGAATCACATCATCGCAAAGAAAGCACTCGCCATTTTGGGCATCCTAACCATTGCCGGAGCGGCTCTCGCTCAGAGATCGTTGCCCGCAGGAACCGATGTCAAGTTGGCCTTCGACCAACATGTGAGCTCCAAGACCGCCAAATCCGGCGATCGCATTAAGATGCACGTGGCCGAGGATGTCTCCGTCAACGGCAAGGTTTTGATCAAGCAGGGCACTGCAGCAACTGGCGTCATAAGCGACGTGAAAAAGCGCGGCAGATGGGGCAAGAACGCTAAGCTTCAAATTACAGTCAATCCGCTTCGTGTCGGCAAGACAATGGTGCCCCTTCAGCCCCGGAACGAGGGCAAAGAATTTAAGGGAAGCAAGACGGACAAAGCGGCTATCGCGACTGGCGCCGGAGCGGTTATTCTTGGTCCAATCGGCCTAGTCGGCGGATACTTCATTCCTGGCAAGAGCGTGGAGATCAAACCTGGAGACACTATCGTGACCCAGGTTAGCCGAACAACTCACGTCCATTAGGTTCTGGTGGAGCAAGTTAGGGTCGCGCGTTGAGCGCGGCCCTTTGTTTCTTATCCTAGTGCACAGCAGACTTAATGACGTCGCTTAAGACGTCGGGCCTGGACTCGTCCCTTTGCAGGTGCGGGTATCTCAGGCCGTCTTTGTAAGCGATATGAAACGTCTTGAGCTCGCCGCCGTAGTCAGCCACAAGGTCGAATTCGGCCTTGTTGCCCAGGACCATCAGCAAGTTCTCGTTTGAGAATGTCAGCCCATTGATGCCAACAATCTTCATGCCTGGCCTAATGCCGGCAGCTCCGGCGGGCAACGTAAGGATCATGTCGCCTACAGCGCCGTCAGCGCCAATTCGTGCGCCGAGCGTGAAGAACGCGTCGTTGTCGGCTGGCGCGGTAACGCCCCTTCTGGCGCCTCGTGGGAGCGCACTTGGCAAGTCACTCCAAACCAATTTCCAGCCGTCATTCTGAATGCCAACTTCCGTTAGGAGAGGCTGAACCGCGCGGATCCGTAGCTTCAGAAGCGAGGCCCAGTCGTAAGCGCATACAGTGTTGAGGGTCGAGACGATGTCCTCAAACGTATAAGGCTTGATCTCCGGGACCCCACCTTGGCCGCCATGGAACAGTTTGCAGAAATCGTCCAGCGACTTCTGGCCGTTGGTCTGCTTTCGAATGACTGAGTCGACTTCAAGCCAGATTGGAACCGCTTCCTCGTAATAGTCTTGCCCTCTGCGCTCGGTGCCCCAAATCGGCGCCGTGTTTCGCAGTATCTGGCTGCTGATCGCTGTATCTTCAACGGATCGCCAGTTTCGCCCGGCCTGATATTCTAAGTTCGCAGTAGTTCTGGCCAGACCTTCTCGGAACTGGTCTGGAGTCGCAAGTCCAGATCGCGCTGCAAGCACCTTGCCTAGGTACTGCGTCAATCCTTCGTAGACCCAAAGCAGTTCGCCCTTCATGGGGGAATCGTAATCGGGAGTGGCAAGGCCGGCTGGCCGGCGATACTTGCCGTTCCAGCTATGGGTGTATTCGTGGGAAAGCAAATCGCCAAGCCCAAAGAGCCCAGTTGGCGAAGTGAGCGCATCAGCCCCACCGCCGTCCTCACTACACTCGTGATGCTCTAGACCGGCGAAAGCGCCCACATTGCTCAGGCTAAGCAGAAAGTCATACTTGCGATAATGCTTTGCTCCGAAAAGGGCGTTAGCTTCGGCGACTAGCTGCTTGCACTTGTTCTGCGCCTCATCGCTCATTTCGATCGAGGCAGGGTTGTCTCCAGCAATGTCGATTTCTTCAATGGGGCTGAGAACTACGCGATTGAAGTTCTTGCCGATGAGGGCTGGAGAGTCAATGAATTCAGTCAGCGACACGGTTGGGAATTCAACTTGATCGGTAGTTGAAGGACCCTTGATGAGTGCAGTAGCCATCCGCCAGCCCATAGGCAGGGTTACTTTGGCGGAAACCTGAACGTCATCGCTCTTTTGGCCGGTGGGATAGAGGACACATCGCTGCCAGCCGAGCCTTGCGATGGAAGGTGTGAAACTAGTTCCAGGCTGCGCGTGATCGTCGAATTCAGCGTCGATGGAGGTCACGTTGTCGGGGACATCGACCACGAAGTGGAACATCTCCACATCGTCGCGTCGCCAGGTCAAGGTCTGAGACCCAGCTCTGAAGACGAGGTTCACCATGCCGTCTATGCTCCCTGGGCGGTGCCCTCCAGGTTGCCACTTCGGGAACGAAAGCGTGAACTTGCCGGGCCTAACTGGGATCGTTTCCTTTATGTGCACCATGCCGAACCGGGCCTCACGGGCATCGACTGAGACAATCAGCGCACCGCTTTGAAGGACAGGTGCAAACAGAATTGGGAGGCAAACGCTGAGCATAGGTGCTGATTCTACGCTCATGCGGCGCAATCCTGCACCCCAAGCACTGTGCTTAACGGTTTCTAAATGAGCTCAATGAGGCGTGCGAGCTCAAAGTCGTACGGTGAAATACCGCCAACGTCGTGGGTGTTCACCGAGATCACCACGTTTTGGTAACCAATGAGGATGTCCGGGTGGTGGTTTAGATAATCGGCTTCCTTGCCGACTTTCCCAGCGAACTCAACCCCGTCCATATAGGCGCCGAACTTGAAAGTCTTCACCAACTTCCCATTAGCCACCGACCATCCATCTAGGGCTGACAATCGCCCCTGAACATCCGAGTCGCTTAATTTAACGTATTCGAGTTCCGCCATTCCCTTTCCCTACTTAAACAGCACGCGCGCCAGGAAGAAGTTTGCCACGTATACAAGGACCATCGAGACCACAACGGTGTTCGTCGTCGCTTTGCCGACGCCCACTGCGCCGCCCGAAGTGCGAAGCCCCTGCTGGCAAGCGACCAGTGCGATGATCAACCCGAAAAAGGGCGTCTTGACCATGCCACCGACAAAGTCGGAGGGGGATACGAACTGTTGTACCGACTGCATGAAGACCGGGCCGGGAACGCCGCGGGCGATTCCAACCAAGTAGCCGCCAAAAACGCCGGAGTACATACAAACTAAGCCGAGGACCGGCAACATCAAGACGCTGGCAACCACACGTGGGATCACGAGATAGTTCGTGGGATTCACGCTAAGCATCTTAAGCGCGTCAACCTGTTCTGTCACCTGCATGGTGCCGATCTGCGCTGCCATGGCAGAGCCGCAGCGGGCTGAAACCATAATGCCGGCGATTACTGGTCCAATTTCTCGCGTAATGGTTAGGGCTACGGTAGCTCCGACAAACTGAATTGCCCCGTATCGTTCTAGGAAGCCGGAGAGATAAAGCGAAAGAACCGCCCCGCTGAAGAATCCGGTGAGGGCGACGATGGGGACCGATGCGACGCCGATAAACGCCATCTGCTTAGTGGTCTCTTCAATCTCGTAGGGCCGTCTGAGCAGCCGCTTGAAAACGTCCCACAAAATGATCGAGACCTC
>JBBQMJ010000104.1:0-9907 GCA_038328815.1 Fimbriimonadales bacterium
TGGTCTGCCCCCCGAAAAGTGAGCCATCCATAACTGCAGGCTTCTGATCCAGAATCTGGATCAAGGAGTGTCAGTTGAAGAAGTCGAGATTTTCGGAAGAGCAGGTGGTTCGAATCCTTCAAGAGGTGGAGTCGGGCAAGGCGGTCCGGGAGGTCTGCCGCGTCCACGGGGTGAGCGAGGGCCCTTGACGAGGCAATGCGCAAATCCGCGGAAAGCCTCCAACGCGCCTATTTGCTGACGCAATAGCCATCCTGACCGAAGTATCTGCACCTTCTCCGCCATAAGCTTTAGATGGTTTTCATCAGGCTGATGAGACTTACCCTTCCCAAGGGGTCGTTACCGGTTTTCAAGTCCGAAAGTGAGCCGTCCGCAGACCCTTCAAAGTGTCCGTTCTGAATTCAATCTCAACGGGTGGCGCGTCAAACAGTCCGTAGTATGTTGGTCAGGTCCGCTCGGATGTTGGTCAAAATGTTGGTCAATGCCGTTGCCGCCAGCATCTCCTCGATGGCAAAAGCCGTTTGGCGAAAACCTCCTCGTTGCGAGCCGACGGTGTACAACCTGGTCGGTTTTCGTTGCGCCGCACCTGTTAGTAAGAAACCTAAGGTCAGACCGACGGAATCGTGTTCCCCGTCTCGCCCACAAATTAAGGCACACGGCCGCCACGCTCGGGCTTCAGAAAACCGGAGACCTCCACGCCGTACAAAAGATGCTCGGCCACCAGCAAGGCCGCCTAACCTCCGATTTGTACGGCCATGCAACAGCGGAGAGGCTCAGGCCGCTTAGCGATGCAATCGAAAGAGCCGTCAGAGGCTATTAGGTAGTTCGCTTGAGGATTCTCACGATGTTTGCAGCAGATGGCGAATCCTTAGCGTGAAAGATCAGCATGACTTGATCGGTGGGGACGCCCTTTCCGCTCTTGAGTTCCTCTACGCAAGTATCCGATGGATCCCATATCAGCAAGCCAACGCCGACAACAGTCCCATACTGGTGATCCGTTAACCGGAACGTCAACATAGGTGAGCGAATCGACGCATCGTTAGGCAAGCCGGCCCTTAAAGAGCACGTAAAGTCGTACTGCCGGCCAAACGACTCCAGAGTTCCTCGCACTTCGTTAGGCTTGTCCGCATTCGGTGTGAAATTCACCGAATGCTTGTCACCCTTATAGAGCCCGCGCATATCTATTTGGCTAAGGGGGCAAATGAATTCAAGTGACAGGCCCGAAATCGCATCTCCCATTTTGCTGCTCATCTTGAGCTTGGCGCCTCCAGGATATCCGTCTGCCTTGAGCGCCCAAAATTCAGCGCGCCATTCACCGGTCCATCCGCTATTCGCAGGTTTGACTTCCCATGGCGAATACCAATCACCTATCGAGCCGGGATCCAGACGATCCGGCAGACCCACGACCCAAGCTGCCGCCATAGTTCCGTCCGGCATGAGCTTGGGACCTCTGACTACACCGATCCTGTCTCGATAGCAGAAGCAGCCACAAGGCGGGTTCTGCCCACTCCCAGGCTGAAAGAACGTGAACACTGGACCTCCCTTCGCGCTCCAGGCTCCGTTCAAGACGTCTTCAGGAAGCTTGGGCGGCTGAGCGAGAACGGCGATAGCGGTCAACAGCGATAGCATAGATTCTCTCCGGTGGAAAAAAGACCGGCAACCAGGATTATACAACCACGACCAACTACGGAGAATTGTGAACGAATCGGTATTCTGCGCCTGACATGAAACAAACAACTATTTTCTTATTGGGAGCGTTCTTGATCGGAATGGCGGTCAGCGTGCTTTTGGGAAGGGAAGAAGACCGTGCTTGGTTGCAGAGCATTGCTGCAAGAGCTAGCGAAAGAACAGTTTTCATAAACACCTATTCAGGCACCGTTGGGGGTTGGTCCTTACCGGCCAAGAAAGCCAACGTCTGTCTTAGAGAATATAGCACACTAGCCGAGAATCGGTTAGAGTGAATTTCACTCACATTTCAAAACAAGGGATGAAAGTGTCGAAAGATATCAATCCTAACGACTGACGGTAAGGTGCCACGAGGTGGCCACGTCACGCATTCTCGGGCTCCATGTTTTTGCCTTGCACATAAGCTGTGAGTTCAGCCCTGAAAAGCCATATCGTACAGCAGGTCATCCGTACGTACGTCGCAGGCGTTGGCTTGCGGTAGGGACTTCCCGTACAGATGGTCCCAGAACCATCGAACGGTTGCCGGGTCTCCGGCCCTGAGCAAGTTCCGAAGTCCTTGCATGGCGACAGATTTGAGGCTCGGATCACAGAAGAACGCCTCTCGCTCTCGCACAATTTCCGACGGCTTGCGCCCAACGTTCTTGGTGTTGCCACGCTTAAGGCCGTTCAGATTCGGAGCAACGTTCGCCATTTCGAGATTACCTATCGAGATTAAACCTTAAAGCTGTTGATCAAGGTTGTCTCGCAGAACCGGACGGCCTATGTTTGGCTGTCCGTGGACGAAGTAAACGTTCCATTCTGGCAAGGGCAGACGACTGTCGTTACTGTGGACAAGACGGTGCCCTTCTAGGCTGGATGGCTTAAGAGGGCTGTGAGCGGCCCAAAACGCTTGACCAATTGGCCATAGATCCAGGCATGGTTCCCGGTCAACGACACAATGGAGCTGTCGCGGCAGCTCAGTCAAATGGAAGCGTTTCAATTCTGTCAGTGTTTCGAGTCCGAGCTTGGCTGAAAGAGTCGCTCGACAAGGATCAGCAAGCATCGCCGGGTCGATAGGAGGGCAATGGAGCACGTGCTCCAGGCAAGACAACGGACGTCTTTGCAGAGTAATAATGTACACGTCTTGGCATCGGGCTTGTGGCGGGTTTGTTCATGAGAGAGTTCACTGCAGTGGCATTTTTGGATCTCCAACCCATGGCGATTTCCACAAGGACGATTTTGTAAAAGCCTTGGCTTGCTGCACTTGCATGCAGATCAACCCAGGCAAGCCCCTCAACTGTGGTCCCGTTTGCGTCGAGGTTAAGAAATAATGTTAGCAGCTATAGCTTCGGCGTCATGTTTCATTTATTACAATCTTAAGCCAATCCAATATTGGATCAAGTTATCGCAGGTTGGATCCGAGCACGTGTTGGCGCGGCCTTCGAGCACGTCATTTGTCTCATACTTCAGACAAGGGGGATTCAGCCAACTACAATGGTTCAACGAAGGCGGACGAATATTGACTAGCCATTCATACAGTTCCGATTGGTTCCCAGTCGGGATCGAAGCCACAGGCAAGGTGCTTTTTGAAAGAATATCGGGAGCATATGCTAATGCGGAGCAAGGAGGTGGTGTCGTCCCTATAGGTGAACTGACTCAGCCGGTGGCAAGATATGATTGCGGTTACTTGGTCCGTTCATATGGAAACTGCCACGTCGTTTGGGGTCCAGATAATCGCGCAACAGTCTTAAGAAGGAGCCCGGGATCAATACTCGGCCCAATTGATCCAAACTCCAAAAGCATATTCATGCTGCGCCGCTCCAACAAGCGCGGTGCATTACGCTATTACTGGGAAATCACGAGTTTAGGGTCTAGTCGACCAACGAGGCGGCTCATCTGTCCGGGCATTGATCGACAACTCGTGCCAGCGCCCAGCAAGCCCTCCGTCCGTCTTGCTGGAAGCGATCATTTGCTATTCTTTGTACCCACAGTGGATCTTCGAAAAAAAGCAGTTGTTGCAATACCATATGCTCAAGATCACGACCCGGGAAACATAGGTCTGACGCTGATCTCCTTTGATACGAGGAATAAGACTGTTTGGCCAATAATTAAGGTTAGCTTGCCAAAACTTAATTTGAGTGAAGATATTGGTTACCAAGAGTTTTTGTCGGATATTGCAGTTTTCCGCTCAAGAAGCGTCGCATTTATCTTGGGTGACGACGTCATTGTATGCCGACTTAATAAGGGATTAACCGGTCTAGAGCCCTTGGTCTCACTTTTTTGACCGGTCCATTTTCGTGACCATGGGATCCCCAATTCATAGGATTCAACAAACCTTAGGCAGCGACACTCCATTGCACTTCATCCACAAACGAGCGCCAAATGGACGTGAATACTGGTCCCGCCGGTTTGATCCGCATTTGCGCTGATACCGCGCCCGTGCCTGGCTCGACGAATCGAGTGGGCTCCGGCAACCGAACATCCACAAGCGAATCGATGGTCCCGGCAGAACGTGTGTCTACGTTGACGTAAGCCTGGGCGACAAAGTCAAACGCATCGATACGTTGGGTAAGCCCGGTAATTGAAACTCGATTAACCACATGGATCACAAAGTAAAAACCGTCCGGAATGGGGGTAACAGCGTCGAAGATAATCGTTATCGGGGACTCGCTTCGAATAGCCGTCGCGCCGTTTCGAACGATAAGGTAACGTGCGTCCCTCTGGCTAAGCTCGTCCAATCCCCCTGATTCAAGGTTTCCTCGAAATACAGTGAACGAGCTTGGCGAGACGGTCTGAATTTCGCAAGTAGCGATCCAGGCCTGAGAATGCCCATCGGGATCGTAGGCGGTGCCCACCAAAGTCATGCCGTCGGCCGAGACTCCCGTGACCGACCTGAGAGTCCAGCCGCTCAAGCCGGTAGCGCCATGGGTTTGAAGAAGTTGCTTTACGTCGACAAAGCCGCTGTTCTGGGTCCACCGGATTGCCACTTCGGGTCCTGCTGCTTTGCCTGCCACCACTTGCCCGTCAGATGAGCAGGCGAACGCGTATGAATTTACATACCCTGGCAAATGGCCTAGCCCGACCATGCCCCGGCCGGCAGTCCAGCGAAATGCCTCAGCGAAAATAAGTGTCGACATTCCGAAAACCATAGTGCCGTCGCTTGAGACAGCGTTTGCCTCACTTATATAGCCGCCGCCGAGTGTGCCCAAATCGACCATTCCCTCCTGTTCTGTCCAGCGAAATGCCTCCCCGCGCGAAGAGGTATCGCTGTAGCCAACCACCACGTTTCCATCCGGAGAGACTGCACGAGCTTCACTACTTGCGCGATTAAGGGTTCCCAGGTCGAGAAATCCAGCCGAAGTCCAGCGGTAAGCCACCCTTCCTCGTCCTCCTTCGTGGTGGCCGACTATTACTGATCCGTTTGCGGATGCAGCCATGGCGGAGCTTCGTTGGGGTGGCCTGTCGCCTAAGTCGGTAAAGGAGCCACCTCGCCATAAGAATGATCGCCCGCCATCCACCGAATCACCGGTGCCAACAACCGTCGAACCATCAGCGGAAATGCCGTTTCCGAAGGTGAAGGTTCCACCATTCGATAGGGGACCTAGGCCGATCATTCCGGATTGGGCATCCCATAGGAAGGCCTCTGTATTCGCAGTGCCAGTCACAATTCGACCATCAGCCGAAACGCCAGACGCTACACTATCTCCGTTGAGAAGACCTAAACCACGAAAACGGCACTGGGCGTGGACTTGAAGGGAACCGGACAAGACAGCCCACAGAGCCAAGACAAAGCAACGATAACCAGAATGCATGACTCACCTCTCCGAAGCAATTCTCACTTAATATGTTACCACAAGAGTCAATTTCCCCAAAATCATTCTCCAAATGTTTGGTTTAGGTCCACTACCGCCCGTCGAGTTTCCCGGCTCAAGGTTGTTGTGTAACATTCTTTTTTTGGTGTCCGGCAATGTACGCTTTTGGATCAAAAATACGGAAAAGGAACGATCGTGCCGCGACCCTCTTTATTCACTAACCTTTGGCGGTCCTACATCGACCAGATCGCCTGGATTATCTCGTAGGCTAGGCTCCCCTCTGTGCAAGCCTCGATTGAGCCTCCTCGGTAAATGGGAGGCTCTCTCCCTGCGAGCGGCCCGTCTCCCGTTATGTGCTACACATTTCCCCGTGCCCCACTCGTATTCAGTCCTGAAAAGCCATATCGTACAGCAGGTCATCCGTACGTACGTCGCAGGCGTTGGCTTGCGGGTAGGGGACTTCCCGTACAGATGGTCCCAGAACCATCGAACGGTTGCCGGGTCTCCGGCTCTGAGCAAGTTCCGAAGTCCTTGCAAGGCGACAGACTTGAGGCTCGGATCACAGAAGAACGCCTCTCGCTCCCGAACGATTTCCGACGGCTTGCGACCGACGTTTTTGGTATTGCCACGGTCGGCTACACTGACGGTGATCGCGCATAGTTAGGGGGGATGAGGGGGGGTGAATGAACGAAAACGAACTGAAGGACTTGATCGTGGGCGATGGCCTGACGCTGAGCGCGACGGTGCCGGGGTAGAGAGCGTGCGGTAACGGAGATGGCGAGTGGACTGATTGACGCGGCGAGGGACGAGTGGATACGAAGGCTGATCGACACAAGCCGACGCAATAACCTGCTTTACTTTCGCGAACTCAAAGTCGGCACATTGGATCTGCAAGGCGCCGAGGAAGACGCTTTTCACGACCTCATTTCGGGACAAAAGGTCTCTCTGGCACGGCTGGTTCCGGCTGATGCTGAGCCTAAGGCCGGTTCAAAGCTCACACAGATTGTCCGGAAGGCAAGGTCAAATCTGGAAGAGAAGGGCTTGGAAACCCTGTTTCTTGCATACGGCATGGCGAGTTGGCCAGCCGATGACGAGGGCAAGGACCCCGAGGCGGCCGTCCTTTTGTTGCCATTGAGTGCCGAAGGCAAACGCTCCGATTCTGAAAGCCTGCAACTTGAGGTCTCGGGACCACCTCAAGCGAACATTGCGCTACTGCACGCTCTCGCGGAAGGCTTTTCCCTCACCATCACCGAAGATGAACTTCTAGGTGGCGTGCCAGCAGATCTCAACGTCGCGGCCCTCGACGACGCCCTCGATAAATTTCGCCAAGCAGCTTCTAACATCAAGAACTTCGCCTTAACGCAACGGAAGGTCATAGGAAACTTCTCCTTCCAAAAGCTCGCCATGGTGAAAGACTTAAAGGATCGACGCGATTCTCTCGCCGGGCACTCAATTGTTGCAGCACTTGCCGGCGACGTTGATGCGCGGCAAGTTGCGGGCATGGTGTCCGGTAACGCCGAAAGCGGCGCAGATTTGGACAACATCCCTCCGCAAGATGAGCATATTGTTCTGGATGCCGACTCGAGCCAGCAAGCCGCAATCCGAGCGGCGCTAAAGGGAATCAATGGCGTTATACACGGCCCTCCCGGCACCGGCAAGTCGCAAACAATAGCCAACATCATCACCACGCTGGTATCCGCAGGCAAGAAAGTACTGTTTGTTGCTGAGAAACGGGCCGCGCTTGAAGCCGTCAAAAAGCGCCTTGACCAAAATGGATTAGGCCATCTCGCGTTAGACTTGCACGGCGCTTCAGTTTCACCCAAAGACATCATGCGACAAGTAAGGACGACGCTGGACTTGATCGGCACAGTGCCGCCCATGGACGGAAGCGACTTGTTTTCAAAGTTCCAGGAAAAGCGTCGGAGACTTATCAAACACGCAACTTTTCTACATGCACCGCTTCCACCGTCTGATACATCGCCTTACGAAATTCAGGCGGCCATTCTCGCCACAGCCAAATCAATGTCGAAGAATGATGTCACGCTTTCCAGGGCACGATGGCGCGGACCGGATCTCGCTCAGTTGACGAAGTCGAACTGCGGGCAAATTGCGAACCTCATATCTGAAGCTGTTGGAAACGCGGGCCTGCTCTCTCACCAAGCCGATTCGCCATGGGTGGACGCCAACTTATTGACTGGTGCCGACGTCGAGCAAGCGATTACAACCGTGAACGATTTGCAGAGCCTTCATATGCCAGCCCTTCTCGAAGGCATTCAGCACGTTTGTTCGGAGTCGGGGTTGCGCATGCCGCGTTCCGTAAGCGAATGCGAAGAAGTTCTTGCAGTCGCACATGGCGCTAATCAAACCCTTTCTCATTACGACCAAAACATTTTTCAAGTATGCGACGAGGCACTAGCCGATCTCCTCCCAATCGAACGAGGGATAATAGCCGTGACCGTTGCCACCCTTTTCAACTCTCGTTATCGACGAACGAGGGCCGCCTTGCTCATCGCCAGAAAATCAGGGAAATGCAAGCCTGAGGCGCTTTTGCTCGAGGCAAAGGCGGCGGCAGGAGTACGGAAGCGATGGCATGATGCGGGAGGCACCGAACCAAGAACTGTCGCCGTTCCGGACGGCTTGGAGCACACAATCTCAGTCGCGCGAACGGAGCTGGCGGTCCTGTGTCGGCTCCTCCCCAGCGCTACGGACGTGCCTATCGAGGATCTGCCGGAGCTCCTGGGCCGACTTCTAGCCGATAATGACGTTGCCTATCGCATCCCTCGCACGAGACAAATAGAGTCGGAGATTGGTTCGCTAGGCGGCGCACTCTTCTTGGAGGAAATCCGATCCTCCAAACATAATCCGAGTGCTTGGCGCGATACATTTCTTCACGCATGGCACTGCAGTTGTTACGACGCCATTCGAACGCAGAATTCCGATTTTGCGTCGTTCGACGGCACGACGCAATCTTCTGTTGAGGATGAATTCTCGCAACTAGACCGAAAGAGAATTGCCTTGGCCAAGCAAAGTGTTCTACGCTCCCATGGGGAGACGGCTGTCGCCGCAATGAACGCCTATCCCGCCGAAGCACAGCAACTGAAGTACGAAGCTTCCAAGAGGACGAGGCACATGCCGCTTCGAAAACTTGCGACCCAAACGTCAAACGTCTTGCCATCGGTCTGCCCGTGTTGGATGTCTAGCCCGCTAAACGTGAGTCAGTTACTGCCATCCGATAGGCAGATGTTCGACATTGTCATCTTCGACGAGGCTAGCCAAGTGCTCCCAGAGGACGCCGTATGCTCGATACTGCGTGCAGGTCAGCTGGTAGTAGCGGGTGATTCGCAACAACTACCACCGACGACATTCTTTGCTGATGGAGCTGCGAATGGGGCCGATGGCGACGGGGACGGTCTGATGCTTGCGGGAGTTGAGAGCTTGCTTGACCAGGTTTCCGCCTTTCTGCCTTCTTGGCGGCTGCTATGGCATTATCGAAGCAAAGACGAGCGTCTGATTGCCTTTTCCAATCGCTACATATATCACAACCTCCTTACGACGTTTCCGGGCGTCGGTGGCGAGCCTTGCATCTCGCATATATTGGTTGACGGTGTGCCCCGCGACGGGGAAGAAGAGAGTTCTGTCTTCGAGGTCAAGAAGGTCGTCGAGCTAATCCTTGAACATGCCGAGAAGAGGCCAAACGAAACGCTTGGGGTTATCGCCATGGGCATCAAGCACGCAGACCGCGTGCAGGCTGCCCTTGACGATGCTCTACGTAGCCAGCCAGGTTTGGAAGAGTTTTTCGACCCGAACAAGGAGGAGCGGTTTTTCATCAAGAACCTCGAGCGGGTGCAAGGTGACGAGAGGGACGCCATCATACTCACCATTGGCTACGGACGAAATAAGAATGGCAAGGTCTTGCACTCCTTCGGACCGATTAACTACGAAGGAGGCGAGCGCCGTCTGAACGTGGCCGTGACGAGGGCGCGATCTTGGCTTACGCTCGTTTCATCATTTGCAGCCGTCGACCTTGACCCTAACAAACTCAACAGTCGTGGCGCAAAGTTGCTTCGGGATTACATCGAATTCGCGCGGTCGGAGGGCACCAATCTTGGGGACGAGGGTGGCCAACCAATTGAGATGAATGCGTTCGAAGTCGACGTTTTCGAGACACTTAGCGCAAAGGGAATAAGCATGGTGCCCCAATATGGGTGCTCGGGATACCGCCTGGACTTCGCCGTACAACATCCGTCGAGTCCTGGATTGTTTGTGCTCGCGCTCGAATGCGACGGCGCGACATACCATTCCGGCCAAACTGCCCGCGATAGGGACCGCCTAAGGCAGCAGCAGTTAGAGGTAATGGGCTGGTCTTTCCACAGGATTTGGTCAACGGACTGGTTTCTCAAGCGAGAGCAAACGATCAACGCGGTCGTGGGGGC
>JBBQMJ010000105.1:0-9841 GCA_038328815.1 Fimbriimonadales bacterium
CTTGGCATCATTCCTTGGTAGGCCCCACAATCGCAGGCTTGATGCCGAGTTGAAGGATGACATTGGAAGCGCCGCGGGATTGGTGGTGAGCGAAAGCGGAGGGGATGTTATCAGAATTGAAGCCTGCCTCATGGAGCCGCTGAGCGAGCAGCCGGAACTGAAGTTGACGGGCAACCTTGGCGATGTCATGAAGGAATCCGCGGCTGCCGCGATGACCTATGTTCGCGCTATTGCCAAGGAGCTCAACCCAGACGCAAGCTTCCGATTCGACGTGCATGTCCACGTTCCTGAGGGAGGCGTGCCGAAAGACGGCCCTAGCGCGGGCGTGACAATCGCGGTCGCCCTCGCCTCAGCGTTCTCGCAACGGCCCGTTCGTGGCGACGTGGCGATGACGGGCGAAATCACATTACGGGGCAGGGTTTTGCCAGTTGGCGGGATTCGTGATAAGGTCCTTGCCGCCTATCGCTCCGGTATGAAGGAAGTCATCTTGCCGGAGGAGAACCTGGGTGATTTAGAGGACGTTCCCCAAAACGTCTTGAGCGAGATCAAGATCAGCGCCGTTTCCGACCTGCGCGACGCCTTGAGAATCGCGCTTCGAAAATAGGGTCGTGTATTCGATTACTTCAGGACCTGAGCATCGCTATTCGATTTCAGCCCAATTTCCTGAATTGATGCTTGCCAACCTTCAGAACTTTTCCAACCAACGCGGATTTCGCTATTCGCGCCTTCGGATCGCCGACCTTTTCGCCGTCAAGAGAGACCGCGCCTGCCTCCATCAGTCTCCTGGCATCGCTGTTGCTCTTCGCCAGACCGAGTTCGGCGATCAGGAGTGGCAGGTTCACTCCCGCTTCTTCAATTACTGAAGCCGGTATTGCAGCCTCTTCGGCATCCACGGGCTGCTTGCGTTGGCTGAAGGTCGTCATGAAATGGTCGTCGGCCGCTTGAGCAGGCTCGGAGCCGTGGTACAGAGTTACGATCTCTCTCGCGAGGAGGCGTTTCACATCTCGAGGATTCTTTTGCCCAGTTTTCGCCTCGGCGACTTCTGCACGCGCTTGGTCCATAGGGAGATCCGTGGCAAGCTCAAAGTAGTTCTCGAGGAGTTCGTCGGGAATAGACATTGTCTTTCCGTACATCTCGTTGGGCTCATCGTTAATGGCGATGTAATTGCCTAGCGACTGTGACATCTTCTCTTTGCCGTCCGTACCCACCAGGAGGGGGCAGAGCATAACCACCTGCGGCTCCTGTCCGTATTGAGACATCAGCGTTCGACCGACGAGGTTATTGAATTTCTGGTCGTTACCGCCCAGTTCAACGTCCGCATTGATCTCCACCGAGTCGTAGCCTTGACAGAGCGGATACATTATCTCGTGCATCGAGATGGGACGCTGCTCTTCAAGTCTCTTTGTAAAATCGTCCCGCTCAAGGATCCGGGCGACGGTGTAGCGCGAGGTCAATTTGATGACGTCCTCAAAGGTCATAGCGCCTAGCCAGTCGCGGTTGTAGAAGATTTCGGTTCGCTGAGGGATCAGGATTTTGAAGAGTTCGGATTTAATGGCCTCTACGTTCTCTTGAACCTGCTCGCGGGTTAATTGTGGTCTGGTCTTGCTTTTGCCGCTAGGATCGCCAATTTGGGCCGTAAAATCGCCTACGATGATGCAGCCTGTGTGGCCTAGCCGCTGAAAATCGCGAATTTTGCGTAAGACCACCGCCCAACCCAGTGTTACGCCCTTAGCTGTGGGATCCAGGCCGAGCTTAACGCGAAGGGGCCGGCCCAGCTTGAGCTTGGTGGCAAGATCCTCTTCGCTAATGATTTCCGTCGTGCCGCGGCGCAAAAGGGCAAGCTGCTCTTCAATCGTCATGAAGAAGCGAGTTTACTTGAGGGGAAAGGAACTGGGAATAGGGAGCTAGGAATTAGGAGGGGCACAAGAGGCGCTGATTCGGGCGCACCTTCGTTCCGTTCCTTTTTTCTTATTCCTAGTTCCATTCCCCCAGTTCCTTTCCTAGCAAAACTGGAACTCAGGGCTCGCGAAGATCAGCTTGGTCACATGCTGCGCGGTAGCATTGGCGTTTGATTCGTCGATTCTGCCCCCGCAAACCTTGTTGGCTGCTTCAACGAGCTTGGCTACCTTGGATGGCGGCAGAGGGGCGTCAAACAGGGAAACAAGCTTATTTGCCGCCCCTGTTGACGTAGGATCCTGCGCGAATAGCGGATATGCCTGGAATTGCATGAGGCCGCGCTGCCCTGGAGCGGGGAAGAGCCGTTCCGCCCAGCTAATGCGCTCAACCATCGTTGCGGTGGTAATCCACGCGGGTCCTTGGTCCCAACCGGCGACATCAGGTGGATACAGCAGCTGCATGCCCATCCCTTTCATCGACGTATTGATCTGGGCAACGGGCCCTAATTTTCTAACCCCCGCCTGATTTGGGATTTGGTTCATTAAGCTGCCCAGGCCAAGTTGCCTTGCGGTGGTAATTGTGAAATCCACGGGTGTCTTGTAGACGGCGCGGCGGGCCTTGTCCGAATAGAATTCTGGTGCCGTCATTATCGAGCGGAGCAAGGTCTTGATGTCCAAATTGGACTGGTGGAAATCCTGCGAGACCCTAGCGATGATTTCTGGTTCAGGGTCCCGGTATGCGAAGAACTCCCACATCTTGTGCGCGATGTACTCTGCGGTGCGAGGCATTTGGCAGAGCATGTTCAGGATGTCGTCACCAGTGAACTCGCCTCGCTTGCCAAAGAAGGTCTTGTCCCCGTCGTCGTGAAGCCGCTCGCGGAAAACGAACTCAGGCGCGGTCTTTCTCGGGTCGGTTTCGTCCTTGCTGACGCCCCTTGGGCGTTGTAGGCCCCAACCTGTATAGGCTCGGGCGGATTCCTGAATGTCCTTTTCCGTATAGTGGCCGATCCCCAGCGTAAAAAGCTCCATGACTTCGCGGGCGAAATTCTCGTTGGCTTTACCTTTCACGTTGTATTCGTTGTCAAGCCAGACAATCATGGCGGGATCTTTGCTAACTTCGTGGAGCATGGTGCCGAAGTTGCCAACAGCGTTTCGTCGCATGATTTCATTCTGCAAATACATGCTCATCGGGGCTTTGACCTTGTCGGCGCTGGTGGCAAAATGGTCGTGCCAGAAAAGGGTCATCTTCTCTTGCAATGGGTGCTGGGTCTGGAGAATACGCATGATCCACCATCCAACCACGCCTGGCATCTGGACTTTGTTTTTGCCGTTTTCTAGGCTGGCGATGTCGAGATTGAATCCCTCGTCAATGGATTCGTAATCGACGAGTTTGTTGATGGCGCCCTTTAGGCCATCTTTCATATAGAAATTCAGCTCAGATTCACTCGCTCCAAGTCCGAACCGGCGCAGCAGATGCGCTCCCTTGTCTCTGTCCGTTTCCAGTGCCATGTTCGTGAAGACGTGGAAGTGGGTCCAAGGTTCACATGATCATTGCGGCAAGTGGTGGGCCGTTTGGACCCCGGCCAAAAACGAAAAAGAGCCGCCTGGGGTCACCAAGTGGCTCTCAATCTGCCTTTATTGGGCGGTCTCTTACGCCTCTTTCGCGCTGGAAGCCTTATAGGTGGCCTCATTCACGAACTTGAAAAGCTTGCTTCCCTGGTAGGTTGCGGTGAGAGCGTATCGAACTTGCTCGCCGGACTTGGTCTTGCGCGTCATCTTCATCTTCCGCACGTCCCCTTCCGGTACGTCAACATGTGAGCGAGTTTTCAGGTTATAGAACTGCATTCGTCCTCCTCCAGCCCGGCGGTTTCTCCGCTCGGGCATCCTGGATATATTTCCGAATCATCATAACACAATGTCAAGTTCATGTGAACCTAAAAGTGCGTCAGAAAGCACAAGGATTGTGCAGTTGTGTGAACTAGGGTTTGTGGAACAATGATGAAGATATGTCCTGACAATGTGGACTTTATTGTCTATTTCAGGCGTCATACACTATATAACCATGAAAGAACGACGCTCCCGTGATTCTCAAGTGATGCTGGAATACGCATCTCTCGAGGAAGCAAGATTATACGAAGAGCACTCGCTCACTGAACTCCGCGCGAACGGCTACCGTATTACTATGCCGCGAGTTCAGGTGATTCGAGCGCTTGGCGATACCCAGAAAGCTTTAAGTGCCTACGCGATCCACGAAAAGATCATCAACGCTGGCGGCAAGATCGACGTAGTCAGCGTGTATCGCATCCTTTCGACCCTTCAGGAGGTCGGCCTCATTCATCACATCGGTGTTGTTGACGGCTATTTCCCCTGTCGAACGACAGATTGCCGCAGCAGGCAGTCAGAAGTCATTGTTTGTGAGCGGTGCCAAACCGTTCAAGAACTCCAGATGCCCTCGACCGTCGCCCAATCGATTGAAGAGCAAGCCAAGCAAGGCGGATTCGTCCTTTCTGGTATCAAGGTTGAACTTACAGCCAGCTCCTGCCCGAAGTGCAAAAGCGGTAAGTAAAGCATTCGATTACAAAAGAATAAGGGTGTGAGGCAAATGCCTCACACCCTTATTTCATTTTTTCTTTGTTGCTTCAACTACGAGAGGATCCAAAGCTGCGGCCTTGGAACCCGTCAGACTAGTTTCGGGGGCTACTTGAAAGTCACGTCCGTGGTCATCAAGGAGCGGCTCTCAGTGGTGTAGCGCCCATAGCTGATCGTCCTCTTGTCGCCATTCTTAACGCCTTTCATGGCCTCTGAGACCTGATCGGCAGACTCCACGCGGATATTGCCGAACTTCAGAATTACGTCTCCTGGCTGCAAAGCGAGCACCCTGTCAGCGACTGATCCGGGCTGAACCGTGACTACGACAGCGCCCTTAATGTCGGAAGGAATTCCGAATTGCTTCCGGGTTTTGTCGTCGAGGGTCATCACGCTCACGCCGAGCTTCGCCTTGCCGCCCGCTTTCGGGCTTGAATCGGGCCCCTGTGGAGGCACAGGAGTGTCAAAGCCCTTTAGGTCCGGAATGTCCAATTGCGCGTGAGGGTCAGACCCGTCTTGCGGCACTGTTGGTGCGATGAGCTTTTGAAGTGACTTAGGATCGGTCAAAGTTACTTCGGCGGTTTGGTGTTTGCCGTCCCGAATAAATTCGACCTCGACTTTAGACTGAGGCGGATACTGTAGCATCGAGTTGCGGACATCGATTTGGCCCTTAATTGGGTACTTCCCGACCCGAACGATCACGTCCCCTTCCTTAATGCCCGCCAGGCCGGCAGGGCCATTGCTAAAGAACGGCTTGCCTACAATGGCGCCGCCCTCAATGTTCATTTCTTTCTTTTTGTACTCGCGGAGATCTTCGGGGATCACGCCAAGTGCGCCTCGGACAATCTTCTTGCCCTCGATGAGCATTTCGCTGATCAGGCGGGCTTGGTTGCTTGGAATGGCAAATCCAATTCCGTTGCTACCACCAGATTGCGAGTAAATCGAAGTGTTGATACCGATGATCTGGCCATCAATGTTGATGAGTGGTCCACCAGAGTTGCCCATGTTGATGGGCGTGTCTGTCTGGATAAGGTCTGTGTAGACCCTGGTTCCATTTCGCATGTCGGCAATTCGATTCGCGCGACCAAGGGCGCTGATATGTCCGACTGTAACAGTGTTTTCAAATCCGAATGGGCTTCCAATAGCGATTGAAAACTCTCCGGGCTTGACCGTTGAGCTGTCCGCAAAGGCTAAGGTTGGGAGGTCCTTTGCATCAATCTTGACGACAGCGATATCGCTGTCCTCAGCGCGCATGACCGTTCCGGGAAAATCTCGACCGTCTTGGAGATAGACGCGCACCTTCTCGAACCCGCCTACGACATGGTCGTTGGTGACGATGTAGCCGTCTGGCCGGACGATGACGCCCGAACCTTCGCCGCCTACCGGCATCATGCGGCCCATCATGTCGGTCGTGCCTTTGCTTTCCGAGCGGATCTGAACAACCGCAGGGCTGGCAAATTCAGCCAAGTTGGCAAAGGAAGTATCTAGGGAACGCAGTGTCGCCGCTGATTCTGCGGTCGTTGAGGAAATGATCCGGGCCGGCGGAAACGATTGAGCGACTGCAACATTCGATCCGCGGGTACCTCCCACGATCGAAGCCATACAAACGCCGCCAATGGCGATGCCGGCACAAAGGGTCCAAAAGCTGGAAGATTTAAATGTTGTTGGATTCATCTTTGTGTCTCTAAACGTAGCTACCTAGTCAAAGTGTTGTCCTTTTCAGTAGGTTTGTGTTGGCGGAACGTACGAATAAGATCGTAGACCAACACAATTATTGAACAATCCCGTGCACCGGTTAAGTTCCCTATTTGAAGTTTTGTCGCTTGTAAGCATGGAATGATCACCCGAGGTCGCAAAGGCCTGCAATATTCTCTCCCGGGCGGTGCGCGGAATATCGGCGACCATGAGCATTCGGACCCCATGGGTGACCATAGACGACCTATCTGGTGCGGAGTCATCGTCTCCATCCCCTTCCGCCTCAGGCTTCCATTGATAGACGGCGCCTCTGACCAAACCATCCGAAACTCTCACAACAACCGCCTGCCATCGCTCCGATTTTGTGATTTGGCAGGCGCTCACCGTAAAGCCGTAAGGCAATTGGGCAGGCACAATGGGTTCAAACCCCAGGCGGGAGGTGGCTGGGTGGGCTCTGGAAATCGTGACTTGACGCTCGTACTTAACCGTGTTAGCGCCAAAAGCATTGATTTCCATTCCCGGGTCAATCATGTCGTCAGGATATGCAACGCATCGCGTGTCGTATTTGACGCTGCGCTCACCTTCTTTCGAAACTGTCTCGGACCGGAGAAGGTAGGCCGTTTCTGAATCAATGTAGAACCGCCGCTGCTCCATTGGTCCTTTTTTCGGCGTTGCTACGACGCAGACTGTCTTACGCCCGGCTATTTTCGGCGCGTTTTCCCAGGAGAGTTTGTAATTCCTCTCGGCAAGCGCGAGACGCTCTTTTGCATCCTGAAACTCATTACGCGTTGACGACTGTATTAGAACCAACTTGTTGTCAGGCAGGTAGGTAACGGCTTTCATTCCGTCGTCAACGGATTCGACGCCTTGATCCCGCAGCGGTTCGATGACCGTGTAGCGGGATTTACCTGTCTTGGTCTGTTCTACTTTAAGTTGTTGGAACGTGCCCGACTCCGAGCAATATTGAACGACGATAGCGCGGACGTTCACGTTGTAGGCGTGTTGAAGGCTACGAAGAAGTAGTTGCTTTGCGTGCTCATCCCAAACCCGGGCTTGCCCCAGAACGGACGCTAAGCTGAACGCCAGGACAAGGCTAATCTTTTTAGCGGTGTCCATAGTCGGTCGCAAGGATTATTCGTCCGCCTCCGAGGGGGTCGCTACCGGAGAATGCGGCTTGATCTGCCCGAATTCCAAACGCGGCATCGCTCTTAACGAGAGGCTGAGCCTTGGGAGCCTCAATAGGCTTTTGTTGGACGGAGGGCAGGGCAAGAAAAGTGAGTGCTGCGGCGGCCATCGAGACGAGAGCAAGGGTTGAAAGCTTGATGTTCGCCCGCTTTTCCTGTACGTATTCCGCCTTTAGACAGGAGGCCAGTCTAGCTTCAAAGCCAACGGCAGGTACGGCTGTCGGGGCGTTTGAAAGGATATGTTTGAGGGAGCGGAGGCTTTCTTCTTCGGCCGTGCAAGCCGCACACCTTGTCACGTGCGACCGAATCCGGAGCATTTCGCTGCCAGTTAGTTCCTGATCCAGATAAGCAGAGAGAGCCTGCTGTACGCTTTTACAGTTCATCAATCAGCCCCTTATAGGCTTGTGGCGAATGTCTGAGCAAATGGTTCCTTAATTGTCGACGGCCGCGGTGGATTCTTGACCGAACGGTGCCTACTGAAGTTCTCATGACATCGGCGATTTCATCGTAAGCCATGCCTTCTACGTCGGCAAGTAACACGGCCGTTCGGAATTCCGGCGTCATTGCCGTTAAAGCGGTTTGAATTGTTTCGTCCAGAGCTTGATCAAGCATTGCCCGGTCGGGTGCTGGCTGCGAATCGGGAAGTTCCCAGACCGTCGAGCCATCGGCGCCGGCCTGCTCTAAACTTGTCGTGCGCAGGCGGCTTCGCCGTCTAACGCCATCGACATGGGCATTGGTCATGATGCGATAGAGCCAGCTAGTGAACGGGAGGGCGGGATCGTATCGATGGAAAAATCTATAAGCCCGAAGAAAAGATTCTTGAACTAGGTCTTCGGCCTCAGCCGCATTCCCAGTGAGCCTATAGGCCAGACCATAGGCTTGCTTTTGAGTCTTCTCCACTAGGCCTTCAAAACGGGCACGGCTTGGACCTGTGGTTTCGGTTCTGGTTTTGGCGGCTATGAGCAACATGGCAGTGTTTCGTAGACTCGTACGCAATACCTGCGCTCTGTCCCGGCAAGTTCCCCGGCACTAGGTCCATTGTATTCGACAAACATGCACAATTCCAGATATGGTTTGCGTCTTCTCAGCCGGCCAGGAGTTCGGCAAACATCGAGTCCAGGATCAGGTTGCTGCTTCCGTTGCCGATAACGCGGCGGTGCGCCTCAACAATCGGCTTAAGGGTCCTCCGCTGTTCGCTGTCATTTTCCAGCAGATTTGCGAGCACCCTAAGGCCCTCCGCTTGGGCGATTCTAGCGGACTCTTTGAAGATTTCTTGCCGTTTCTCGCATAACGAGCGAAAGTCTTCACTTGCCACGAGGGCAGCCGATCTCGGCAGCTTTTGCAAACGATCTGAGAACTCAAGGAGGCTCTCATACCATTCCTTATTCGCGGCGACGATGCTTGCCCGACCGGGACTACCGTCTTCTGCCGCGAGGAGCCGAGGATTGAGCTTAGGATCGGCGTAGGTTTCGGGGCTGGGAAGCTCACACTTGATCATCACGCACCGAGAAACGATTGTGGGCGGCAGAAGTCCGACGCTGGCCGTTGTTAATATGAGCTTCGCGAAATCTGGCGGCTCTTCTAGCATCTTAAGGAGCGCGTTGGCCGAAGGTCCATTCATGCGATCAGCTGAGTGAATGATGACGATTTTGCGCTTGTTAGTGAGTGGCCGGGTCCGGAAAAACTCCTGGATTGAGAGCAGATCAGGCTCCTCCTTCTTCTTGGGCTCGATGATGGCGTGCTGCCTAATGATGTTGCTCGGTGGTAGGGGCCAGACCTCGAGCAAGTCAACCGCGTTTCCGTTCTGAAATGCGTGGCAGGACTTGCAGACTCCGCAGGCCCCATCTTCCGTTGGCGTAAGGCACTGCCAGGCTTTTGCCAGGATGTGGGCTAGACAATCCTTGCCTGCCCCGACAATGCCGTAGAACATGACTGCGTGCACGATCTCACCGTTGGAGGCCAACCTCGTGACGAGCCTTTTAGCGGATTCCAGCCCAACGAGGGACTCAAGCTCAGTAACGGTTGAACTGTTCGACATTCAGAACAAAAACGACGGCTCCGCCGACGGGGACTTTAACGGGATTTGGGATGAAGGCGCCGGGGGGGCCAGCATCAAATGGCATGACGTTGACAATCTGCTCACGGGTGGAGCAGTTCTCGGAGATTAGTTGTTTAAGGGTACCTAGCTCGTCATCTTCGATGCCGATGAGAAAGGTCGCGTTCCCTTCGCGAAGGAAGCCACCGGTGGATCCGATGACGGTCGCCTTAAAGCCAGCGCGAACAAGTTCATCACTGATCTTGTTCTTATCGCGGCCGTGCACAACGCATACGACGAGCTTCACTTGAGCAGATTATATCAATTGGCGGAAAACTGGGGGGATTATGTGCGAAAGGTTGGCCTGCGACATGCAGGGGTTTTGATAGGACCTTTGAAGGTTAGACTATAAGCAATCCAAGTTCGGGCGCGAAGGTGGTTGATGC
>JBBQMJ010000106.1:0-9836 GCA_038328815.1 Fimbriimonadales bacterium
CACAGCCTCGGTTGAATGCACAACTGCCGACCTGCTTGGCAAGCTATTTCCCCCCGCATCAGTCACCGGCGCCCCTAAGGTCTCCACCTGCGAGATCATCGCGGCTCTCGAAAGATCGCCGCGGGGGATCTACTGCGGAACGATTGGTCTTATGGCGCCAGGCCGTAGTGCGCGATTCAGCGTGGCGATCAGAACTGCCTTTGTCGACCCAACTAGTCAAGTAGCGGACTACGGGGTTGGCAGCGGAATCGTCTGGGATTCCGACCCCGACGCCGAGTACGAAGAATGCCTGCTGAAGGCCAGTGTCATGCAACATCCCGCGGCCCAGTGGGAGCTAGTTGAGGTTCTGCATCGAAGCTCGCTCACAGATCCGGAATTGGTGAACCGTCACCTGCGGCGACTGTCCAATTCTGCCGCCCATTTCAATGTGCCGGTTGATCTTGATGCTCTTCGGAATGCGCTTCTCTCAGTGGCGCCCGGCCCGCGAATCAAAGTCAGAGTGGGTGTTAGCCGAGATGGCGCTTTCCTAATTACGGTTGGTGAAAGTGCGATCACCAAATCGCGTTTAGAAGCTGTGTTGGCTAAGTCGCCGGTCAATTCTCGGGACGTCAACTTGCAGCACAAGACCAGCTCTCGCGCGGTCTACACAACTCATCTAGATGCCGCTTCGTCGTACGATGAGGTCTTGCTATTCAATGAACTTGGCCAAGTCACTGAGTTCTGTCGGGGCAACGCAGTATTTCGAATAGGTGGCCGGCTTGTAACCCCGGACCCGGCGTGCGGGGGCCTCCCAGGTACCGGTGTAGGCTTGCTTGTGGACCAGGGCAAGGCCGCATACGGCATCGTTTCGATTGCCGAAGCGCTAGCTGCTGAAGACGTGTTTTTCGTGAATGCCTTGACGGGTCTTATCCAAGTTGACCTTGTCGGATCCACGGTCTCGTCGGAAATCATCCGGCCAGAGTTGGCAAAAACTTAGTGATGGGCAGCGTTAGAAGGGCACCATCCCATAAATTGCTTTGACTCAAAAGCCGCGGGTGCGATTCTTCATTGCCTTGATCTCAGACTGAGCAATCTTAAGTTCGTTCTGTAGCTCAAGAATAACTGCCGTCATCTCCTGACAGACCTTTGTGAGCATCTTGAGGTCCTTATCCTCGAATCGAGCCTTGACTGCATCGAAATCTGTGTAGGAATACGAGAGTGACTTCATGCCCCCAGTCTACGAGCAGACGTCGGCAAATGGACATGACCTGTGTCGTTTGCCCCAATTCAGTGCATGAAGCGAAAAAAAGGGCCGGCTACCTAGCAGGCCCAATTTGGAGGGTTGTCTTACTTGTTTAGATTCAGAGTCGTTATTGCCGACTTCTTTCCGTTTGCGTCAATCGCGTAGGCGGTGACAGTGATATGCGCGTTGGCGCCGTGGACCTTGTCGATGTCGATATCGGGCGATCTGAAATTGCCCTTTTCATCGGCTTCGACCGAATAGTCGCCAACGGTCCCCCGGACTCGCACCTGGTTCAGCATTACAAGTGAGCTGTAGGCCACGTGAATGTGAATCTCGGCGAACGGGGCAGCCTTGCCCTTGAGGATCAACGGTGAATTTACCGTCGCATCTTCGGCAGGGAAGTTTACGTGTGGCTGTCGCAAAACACCGGTCTGCATCGTCACACGATCACTCGCATCGATGATGTAGTCCTTGCCATCCTTGGTATGGATGTGAGCGCGCACCGGCTCGTCAGAGAAAGAGTCTCCGTCTTGAATGGTGTACTTGCCTTCGTAGTGGCCCGGAGTGGTCTCCGTCATCGGCAGGTTGTTGCGGTCGTAGCCAATCGAGTAAGTTGCTGCGCTGCCCGGATCTGCGTCCAGCGAGAAGTTGATCTCCTTGCCTGCGTCGTATGACGACGGCGACGTAAATCGCATCTCACGTCTGCCCTCGTACTTTGCCGCTATGTTGAACGACCAAGTTGAAGTCGAAGTGTTCCCTGCAAGGTCATTTGCAGTGATTTCAACCTTGTGCGGTCCAGGAGTTAGATCTGCGTCAGGTCGGAAGGACACTCGGTTGCTGCTAATTCTTGCAACACTTGTGATATCCTGGCCATCAAGTGAGATTTTCACTGAGTTCGGATCGACACCGCTTCCAGGGCCGTCGTCGATTCTCACCGAGATATTCGGCTTACTGTTTGTAATTTCACCAACGGCGTCGGGCCGCATTGATGAGATGACTGGGGGCTGCGAGTCGATTGAGAACGGCGAGGTCGTTTGAGCAATCTGCTCGCGTCCTCCAACTGCAAGGTGGGCAATTGCGGTCGTCTCATTGAGCGCCATACCTTTGTCAGACCCCGGAGGCGACTTCCATGAACCAACATACGTTCCAGGCTGAGTCTCGCGCATTGGCAAGTCACCCGTAACGCCAGGGATCTGGAAGGTGGCGACTCCACCAGGAGTTCCGACTAACGTGAACGTGAGGGTAGCGCCTGATCGCACATAGCCGGTGTTGTCTGCCGAAAACGTGTTGATCATCATTGCTGGCGGCGCCGCCACTTCGGGTACAACCGGGTTGGTGTTGCGTGCAACGTCCGTTACGACCGTGTTAATCTGCACGGTTTGTGTTGCGCTGACCCATTGAACGTTCGCGCCCAATGCTTCGCTAATGAATCTCAAGGGAACCATTGTCGTGCCATCGACAATCTGCGCCGGCACGTCGAGTTGGACATCGTTTCCATTAACTCGTGCGGTTCTTGATCCAATTGGTAACTTCAAATCCAGGTCACCCTTGCTTGCCGTGACCGTTTGTGTCGCCTGGTCCCATCCGACATAGGCGCCTAGCTGCTCAAGCACACCTCGAAGCGGCACAAGCACGCGACCTCGCTCTTGAGTCGGCAGCTTGTTGTTAAATTGAACCTGCTGGCCGTTGACGACGACGTTAATTGCCGACTGTGCCCACGCGCCGCCTATAACGAGGATCCCCGCTAGGACAGCAATTGACCTTCGTAGTTTGGTTCTGATAATCATTCGTGTCTCCTTTCAAAAAATCGCTGTGCAGCGAAAAGTTCAAGTAGGACCGACGAATGAATGGGCTCGTTCCTTTTTCTACTCTGGGGCGATGTTATTCGCCCGCTTTCAACCCCCTCGCATGGCCATCCGCGTAGGCCACAGAGCGGGTTTCTCCATGCCGGCTTACTTGTAGGAATGACGAGAATGGCTCGATACTATCCAAGGTTAAAACCTGACTTTCAAAGATCAGCGGGACGCTTTCTGGGGCTTGAACGGCGCTCATCCTCGCTCCTGCCAGATCGGAGTTCAGACTATATCCCCCGACTGCTCCTCCCACGGATACCGCTGGGCATGTCAGCAAGTTGTCGTTCCTTAAATACGGTCTTAACTGTTCCGACCAGGGGTTGGCTCCGGGAAGTGCGCCGTCGTAATCCTGCGAATACATCTGTGCCGCCATCGCAATTTGCTTCATATTGGCCGTGCAAGTTGTAGCTTCTACAAGACCCTTTGGAGGAGCCGGCATATTGCCAAACGGGACCTCAGGTGGCGTTTGGATATCGGGCGCTAATCGCGCTAGGCGGTCGCGGTCGCCGGCAGTGATCCTGTGAAACGTCAGGCCAACGGCGGTGGGCTCTGCAGCTAAATTCGGAAGAGTAAAATGATCGCCATCCTGCCAGCGAATTTGAAGCGGCAGGAGATCGCTCTTCGGCGAGATGGCGGTTGCTGGATTTTGGCGGAGCTCAAGAATGTCCCCCTTCAGCCTGTATGTGCCCAAATCAACCGTCATCGGCCCCTGAGACACCCGCATCGCGCCCCCGCTTGTGAACTCATAGACAATTTGGGAGTCATCCGTCTGCCAAAACCCGACGATGTCGCGCCTGGCCCCGCAGCCAACGATCATAAGTAAAAGCAAAAGAACAAAAAATCGCATTCAAAGCGATTCTGTTGTATTCCTGAGCAACATGTCAAAGGCTCAAACAAGTCGGCATGATTTGGGCCGTTCGAGCAAGCTCCGCGCTCAACCAGGCAACCTGATCTGATGGAAGGCCGTACTTTGCATGTGCTCTATCCGAAGGATAAGTCAGTTTCAGTCACTCAAGACGGCTCGACCTTAATCGCCCAATGGAAATGGCCGCGATCGGGCTGGATATTTGCGCTGATGGGTCTCGTTCTGGCCCTGGCCATGTCACTAACAGCGTTTCTGCCCGGAAAAGACGGTGGGCCAAGAACCCTTGCAGCGCAAGTCATGCTAGTGACTATGGCCTGGTTGTTTGGTAGCCCCTTCATTTATCTGGGGCTTGCATCTATGTTGAACAAGACCACCATTAATGCTGATCGCGATGGCATCGCCTGCGTGAGCGGGCCGTTGCTCTGGCACCGAACTGTCAAGCTCAAAGCGGCCGGGATTCTTCAGTTCTTCGTGCCGGTGCGGATCTCTGCCAGTTCGTCGAGTTCCGCGGCAAACGTGCTGTTCGTGATGGATGCAGGCCATGTGGTGCACAAGATCTCGGGCACTCTTCCGAATCAATTCGCCGCGCATCATGTGCGTCACGAATTACAGGACTTCTATGGCCTGGAGGACATGGATGTCTATGGGGTTACCACGTCGGCAGAACACCCCGGTCCTCGGCAAGCGAAGGGCGCCTGAGGGGAAAACGAGTAACCGAATTGAACGTCAAATACGATATGAATACAATCAATGGGCAAAGCCGTGTGACCTTAAGTAGTTCCTCGCAAAATGCCGAGAACATAAGAACTGCGCGCCTCGTCGTTTCTGAATGAGGCGGATATTGATCTGGCACCCGGCGCTCGCATCTCGAGCGGCGTGGTGACAGGTACAATTACTAGTTATAAGGTGTGGAGCCTTGCCGGAATGCAGGTCGTTGAATATCATGAATGCTCTACCGGCTTGGTCAGCTATACTTGGCGCTTAGGCTCCATGCTTGCAATATGGCCTATGAGATCAGGTACTAGTGTGGTGAGATAAAGGATGAAAGTTACCGAAACTTTACGCGTGGGAAAGGCTCAGCATGGTGCCAAGGCCAAGGTCGTTAACGTCAAGGGAATCTCTGTTAGGGCGATCTCGCCGACCGACCCTGCCTTCCAAAAATTGGATTCTCGCTTCAAGTGGAGTAGCATCCCAATCATTGGCCGCCTCCTAGGCAACGCCTATACGGCTGTTCACGCCGATCCAGAAGACGGCAAGTAAGCTTCCGATCTACTTGAGATCGAAGATCAGGACGAGACGTCCTGGTGCCCATATATAACCTTTTACTCTCGTCATGTTCTCAGCCAAGGGAACGCCGCTAATCGGCCCTATGACGCGGTCAATGGGCAGGAAAGTCAAAATCTTAAGCTTCCTAACCTTGGCAAGCACAACTACGGTGCCGTCGTCAGTGTCGATGTCCACTTCAATGGCAAAACGCTCCGCCTCATCCAGCGACGCTGCGCACAGATTGCGAAAATCGACATGAATTACGCTGAAGGCCTTCCAAACCTCAAGGGACGAGGGTTCATTCATAGTCGAGATCAGGTCCTGCAACTCTGCGGAAATGACCCAGTCTGCAAACGGCAACAATCCCATTCTTGACCCTATACAGCGAAAATGCGCCCCGTTGGACGCTCAACAAGCATAGCAGATTCTTAACCAAGGTAACGGGAACATGTGCGGTTGTTACATAAGCGCGTGGCAATAGCCCGCCGGACTCAAGAGAAACTTTTAGTTGTCCGTCCCATTTGGAAGAGGGTTCAAATCAGCCCTGTGTCAATACGCAGCGTCAGACACTTGGCTCCTCCACCCGCTTTCATGAACTCGCTAAGCGGCGTTGCGTGGACTTCAAATCCCTGCGAATGCAACCAGTTAGTGAGTTCAAGCCCAAAATGGCTTGACACGATATGACCGGGAATCGCTACTGCGTTGCATGCGAAGGCGCGAGCGTCTTCAGCCGACACTTGATATCTCAATTCCGTCGGAATCGTCGCTTCAATCATATGTTGGGAAGCCTCAGAAAACGCAGGCGGATGCCAGATCAAGCGTCCGCCAGGCAGGGGACAAAAGCAAGTGTCTAGGTGATAGAACCTTGGGTTCACGAGCTCCAACGAAATAACTTCGACTTCAAGGGCCGCTGCGAACCTTAGATGAGAGGTCAGATCTGTGCGGAACCCATAGCCTGCAAATAGCCGAACTCCGTCCGGGGTCTCACAAAACAAAGCATCTCCGGCTCCTTCCTGATGGCCCTCAATGACGGTGAGATCATGGCCGCGAGTCTTGAACCATGCTTCAAAGTAAGGCTCCTCGCCCGCCCGCTCGGGAAAGTGAAATCGGGCAGGTATGAACTCGGAGTCCCTTATCACACCAGCGTTCGCCGTGAACACCATGTCTGGCAGCCCCCATTACCGGGTCTACCAAAGCTACTTCAGTGCAGAAGTCGTCCTCTAAAATTTTGCGAAGGGCATTCCATTGCTGTTGGGCGAGCTGTCGGTTAACTTCACCGACTTGGCCCTGCATCCATGGGTTGATGACGTAATCCACTCCGAAGTGGGTCGGCAGGCACATGAGGTAGATGGGGGACATGGCGCTTGGCACTTAATATACACACGAACCCCGGCGTTAGAAGGCACTTCACCCCTCGTTTTTTTCATACTTGAACCATCATAGAAGCGTGATTAGCGGAGATCGTCCGATTTCAGTAGACCCCGCCAGCTTAAACTCTAAGGCTGAGGAGGGCGCGCTTACCGCCTTTTCTCCGTGGCCAACAAATGGTCTCCCAGACGGCTACTTCCGACTCCCAATGACCCAAACGGCGGCCGACTTCTATGCTGAGAAGGGGTTCTTGGTCGCTCACGAGGCGTTCTCGATGGACGAAGTTAACGCTCTGCGCGCTGAAGCCGCCTCAATTTGCAAAGGTGGGCGTGGTCCGATCGACGGTATAGCCCCGATCGCCAACGAGACCGATGACGAGGCGCTGCGCCGCTACCTCTGCATTCACTTTCCCCACAAAGCATCCGACCTGATGCTAACAACCCTCGACAATCCGGCGATGGTCGATGTGTTGACCCACATCGTTGGCCCGAACGTGAAGTGTATGCAATCGATGCTATTTATCAAAGCTGCGGGAAAGCCCGGTCAAGCGTGGCATCAGGACGAAGACTACATTCCCACCCGCGATCGCTCGCTAACTGGCGGTTGGATCGCGCTGGACGACGCCACTGTCGAGAACGGCTGTCTCTGGGTCATCCCAGGCTCTCATAGGCCCGGCATTCTATGGCAGCAGGATTTCCACGAAGACGCCCGATTCGACTGTTCTCACGAATCTTACGGATTCCCATACAACAACGATGACGCCGTTCCGGTAGAGGTGAAGGCTGGCAGCATCGTCTTCTTCAACGGCTACTTGCTGCATCGGTCTCTACCGAATACGGCACAAACTGGGTACAGGAGGTCGCTTGTCAACCACTACATGAGCGCCGAGTCGTTTCTGCCTTGGTTTGCCGAACTACCTGAAGGCCAACACATCGCCATTGCAGACAACCGCGACATCGTCATGGTCGCAGGCGACGATCCCTACGCCTGGAAAGGAACGGAAGAACGCAACCGCCCCCACGTCCGAGCCAGTGGCGAAGGTGGCTGCGGAAACCAAAAACGCAACGAAAAAGCCGCTAAACGGACCTAGGGTCGGGGTTTCAAGAGCTGATTCGAAGGTGGGTTCATAATGCCGGCCATCAAATTGTGGCAATTCAGCCTTGATCCCATTTGCTCGTGATAAAGCGGGTTGAGTTTATCAATCGAATCTCCAGAATTCAACAGCAGGATTCTCGCGCCCGCCGTGTCAAGGGCCATTCCATTGCCCAGCGCAAGCGCCAGACCGCCCGTGACCAGCGGCGCGGCGAACGAAGTGCCGGACCAAATCGCGATTTTGCCGTTCCAATAGATGCTCTTAACGCCGGTAGCGGGCGCCGCGGCAACGGCAGCTTCATCCCAATCGCTAAAGGGAGCTTTCTCGTCGTCGGGAAGAACTCCCGTCACACATAGGACGCTCCCCAACGATGCTGGCTCCATAGCCTGAGCAATACCAAGATTGCCCGAAGGGGCCACGATCAACATCCCCCGCTCGGTGGCCCATTGCGTTACCCGATCCAAGCACCGCGATTCGACAAAGGCGCCTAAGCTGATATTGCAGAGCTGCGCGTGATTGTTTACCGCAAACGCAAGCCCCTTAATAATTGTCCAGGCGGTCGCGTTTCCGGCGGTATCCGCAACGCGCACGATTACGAACGCTGCGTTTGGCGCGACTAGGTCGATGAGGCCGGTCACCATCGAACCATGTCCCAACCCATCGTTCGCATGAGGATCGGTAGTAAGACCTGCGGGCAGATCATAGGCTGGGCGACCCGGTTCGATGAAATTCGCACTGGCAATCGTTCTGTTCCAAATGCCCTTCGCAAAGGGACTCATGCCTGTATCCAAAACCGCAACCCGAACTTGGCCAAGAGTCATCGTCCCTCGTATCGGACCGATCCAATGAATCTGCTTCAGCAAATCGGCGTTCTGCTTATAGAGGGCGCCATGGTCCGCAACAGCAGGGATAACCGTTCCCTTGGATTCAGGATCAAGTTCTGGGCTGGAAACGTCCTCGTCCAAGTCGTACCAAACGACCCGCGGGTCAGTTCCCATACGCTGCTCAATAGCATCGGCTTGGTCATCGCTGACATCGTAAAAGGCGAATGGCGCATTGGCAGTTGTATCCAACAGGTTGATGCCGTACGACGCTGCTACGTCCGCAGCTTGAATGCCAGGAGCAAGCTGCAATATGAGATTGGTTGCTGAGGCATAACCACAACCCAAAGAAATCAAAATCAACGCCACGAACTTATGCAAACGCATTCTCTCCATTTCACCACGACAATTCAATTTCGGCCTCCGCATATTCGCCGGGTCTTGAATATCCTCCGAAAATTACGGGGGCACCCCAGTAGAACGGATGGGGCATTTCCTTCCTGACCATTCGACGTGCTAACTGGACTGATTCATTTATTGACTGACCTGAAGAAAGTAAATCGTACAGATGCTTGCTCAGCAAACAAGCTGCCTGATCGCTTAGCGGCCATGAGCTAGCAACGGCAACATTTGCTGAGCGAGCCAAAAATGCTCGCACAAGGCCATCGGGCTCCATGGGCGAGCGGGCCGATAGCCGTCCAGAGTTGCAAGCAAACAACACCGCGCAACCCACGCGAAGCCCGCTCGCAGCAATCTCCGCTCCGCTCACCGCGTCGTCACGGAACTCGATCTGCGAAAACATAGGGTTGGCCGCCGAGTAATGAGCATGCCCAGCCACGTGGATGAGATCGTATTGCCCATCCAGGTTAGCCCTCACTTCCGCGGCTGTGCGAAAAACCTTCGCCTCAGGGAAATGGCTCATCAAGTTCTCCGTCTCCTGCTCCACAAACTCAAGTCCGGGACCGGCCCAAATGGCTACACTGGGTTCCGAAGGCAATTGCCAGTCGCTACTGCAAGATCCAAACGCAGGTGACGGCAGCAGCGTGATCTCTTCATGCTGGTCGTTAAGAACCTGCCACGGTACCCGCCACAGCAAGCCATCTGGTGAGATAGCACGTCGCATAGGGCCCTCAAAGGTTGCCTTAAGGCTCCTAATCAGGTCGTAGGCTGGCGCCGGGTCAGCGTCTGCATCAACGAGCGGCCCATCAAGCTCAAAAGCCAGCTTGGCTAAGTGGCGTTTGAGCTCAGTCAGGCTTATGCCAAAGTGAAAATATCGCCCTGATTCAAGAGCGTGATACTGCCCCGAAACTTCGATGAAAACGCAGGCATTCGGGTCGAGAAAGTGATC